>NZ_JBEYVV010000025.1:0-108825 GCF_040644155.1 Streptomyces sp. NPDC047022
CCACCCCCCAGGTCATCCGTTCGACAGGGGGGAACAGTCATGCCGGGCCCGGAGGCCAGCGGCCCTCTTGCAGGACCGCGCAAAACATAACGGGGGGGGGCTTTTGCGCAGTTCCCCGCGCCCCTGTCCGCGCAGTTCCCCTCGCCCCTGGCCGCGTACCTGGCCGCGCAGTTCGCGTGCCTGTGTTGGTTGCCTCGTGGGATATGGGTGGTGATGTCGTGCGGCAGGTGTGTTCGGGGTCAGCCCTGGGTTCCCAGTACGCCTCGTAGGTCCTTCGGCAGCAGGTCGGAGCATGACTGCTTCGCCGAGGTCGTCAGGGCGTCGTTGAGGCAGGTGTAGTAGTCGCGGTAGACGAGCTGTGCCGTGAAGGTGGCCGCCACCATCGCCAGTGCCAGGGCAGCCGTGACCAGACCGCTGATGGCGGCCGAGGTCTGCGGGCGTCCCGCGCCGCTCGCCGGACGGGGTGCGTCCGGACCGGACTGGCGGGGCTTGGCGCGCAGGGCGCTCACGCCCCAGTACAGCGCAAGCGCGCCCAGCAGCAGAGCGACGTACGGCCAGCTGAAGAGGGCGAAGAAAAAGGCCCACATACCGGCGAGCAGCGCATAGCGCGCCCGGCGCTGGGCCGGGTCCGTGGGGTCCCAGCGCAGGCCCGGGCCGGGGCGCTGTCCCTCGGGACCGCCCTGTCCCCCCGGTCCACCGGGGCCGTTGTTCCTGGGGCGTTCGCCGAAGGGGCCGCCCGAGGACGGGCCGGGCTGCCGGTCGCTCCACTGACTGCCCCAGGGAGAGTGCTCCCCGTTCCCGGAGCCCTCCTGTCCCTGTCCCTGTCCCTGTGCGGGACGCCGAGGCTGCCAGGGCCGGTCCGGAGTCCCCTCCGGCGGTGGCGCGAAGGGGTTGTCGTCCTTCGGGGCCTCCTGGCCCTGCCCGCCGCTCGTGGAGTCACCGTTCGTGGAACCACCGCCCGCGGAGCCGCCCCCGCTCGTGGGTGCTCCCTCGCTCTCGCGCGACGGCGGCGAAGAGTGCCGCTCGCGCAGCAGCAGCGGAGGGAGTCGGAGACTGCGGTCCGGCATCAGGTGTGCGTCTTCCCCTTGGTCGTACTGGCGGGTGGCCTGGCCACGGAGCCCACCGCGAGGCGGCCGTGCCTCGGACAGTGTGCCTGTCCTGGATCAACGTCTCGCGCGGGTATGGCGTTCCCCTCGCCCGTTCCCCTGATCCCCGGGTGGCTCCTCCACAGACGCTACCTCCCGGCCACGCCCCCGTCCCGTGGGGGTCTTCTTGTGTGCCGGTATCGTTGCTGACGGTCGTCCGCTTCGTAGACTTCCCCGTATCCGGGGCTGCGAAGCATTCGTGCGATCACACGAACGCTCCCCCCGGGCGTCCGCATGGACCGCCTGAACCGCATAACGCTTTCCCGAGAAAGGGCCCCGCCGTGGCCGAGTCAGTGGCCGAGACCGTCACCGAGTCCGCGGCCAAGCGCCTCGTCGTCCTGGTCTCCGGGTCGGGCACCAATCTGCAGGCGCTCCTCGACGCCATCGCCGAGACCGGCGCCGCCTACGGGGCCCGGGTCGTGGCCGTAGGCGCCGACCGCGACGGCATCGAGGGCCTCGCCCGTGCCGAGCGTGCCGGACTGCCCTCATTCGTCTGCCGGGTCAAGGACTACGACGGCCGTGAGGCGTGGGACGCGGCCCTCACCGAGGCCGTCGCCGCCTACGAGCCGGACCTCGTCGTCTCCGCCGGGTTCATGAAGATCGTGGGCAAGGAGTTCCTCGCGCGGTTCGGCGGGCGGCTCGTGAACACCCACCCGGCTCTGCTCCCGAGTTTTCCCGGAGCCCATGGTGTGCGCGACGCTCTCGCGTACGGAGCCAAGGTCACCGGTTGCACCGTCCACTTCGTCGACGACGGCGTCGACACCGGACCGATCATCGCCCAGGGCGTGGTCGAGGTCCGGGACGAGGACGACGAGAGCGCTCTGCACGAGCGCATCAAGGAAGTCGAGCGAAGGCTGCTCGTCGAGGTCGTGGGGCGGATCGCCCGCAACGGCTATCGCATTGAGGGACGAAAGGTAGTAATCCTGTGACCGCCGAGAGCACCAAGCGGCCCATCCGGCGCGCGCTCGTCAGCGTCTACGACAAGACGGGGCTCGAAGAGCTGGCCCGTGGGCTGAACGAGGCGGGCGTCGAGCTCGTCTCCACCGGGTCCACCGCATCGAGGATCGCCGCAGCGGGCGTCCCCGTCACCAAGGTCGAGGAGCTGACCGGCTTCCCCGAGTGCCTGGACGGCCGGGTGAAGACCCTGCACCCCAAGGTCCACGCGGGCATCCTCGCCGACCTCCGCCTCGACAGCCACCGGCAGCAGCTCGACGAGCTGGGCGTGGCACCGTTCGACCTCGTCGTCGTGAACCTCTACCCCTTCCGGGAGACCGTCGCGTCCGGCGCCTCGCCCGACGAGTGCGTGGAGCAGATCGATATCGGCGGCCCCTCGATGGTGCGCGCGGCGGCCAAGAACCACCCCTCCGTCGCCGTGGTCACGAGCCCGGAGCGGTACGCCGACGTGCTCGCGGCGATCCGCGGCGGCGGCTTCGACCTCTCCGCACGCAAGCGCCTCGCCGCCGAGGCCTTCCAGCACACCGCCTCCTACGATGTCGCGGTCGCCTCCTGGTTCGCGTCCTCGTACGCCCCCGCCGACGAGACGTCGGGCGGCTTCCCGGACTTCCTGGGCGCCACCTACCAGCGTAAGAACACCCTCCGCTACGGCGAGAACCCTCACCAGCCGGCCGCCCTCTACGTCGACGGCAGCGGCGGCGGCCTCGCCGAGGCCGAGCAGCTGCACGGCAAGGAGATGTCGTACAACAACTACACGGACACGGACGCCGCGCGCCGTGCCGCGTACGACCACGACGAGCCGTGCGTCGCGATCATCAAGCACGCCAACCCCTGCGGCATCGCGATCGGCGCGGACGTCGCCGAGGCGCACCGCAAGGCGCACGCGTGCGACCCGCTGTCCGCGTTCGGCGGGGTCATCGCCGTCAACCGGCCGGTGAGCAAGGAGATGGCCGAGCAGGTCGCCGAGATCTTCACCGAGGTCATCGTCGCGCCGGAGTACGAGGAGGGCGCGCTGGAGCTCCTCGCCAAGAAGAAGAACATCCGCGTCCTCAAGGCTCCTGACGGGCCGTCTCAGCCCGCCGAGATCAAGCAGATCGACGGAGGGGCGCTTCTCCAGGCCACCGACCGCCTCCAGGCCGAGGGCGACGACACCGCCCACTGGACCCTGGCGGCGGGGGAGGCGCTCGGCTCCGAGGAGCTGCGGGAGCTCGCCTTCGCCTGGCGGGCCTGCCGCGCCGTCAAGTCCAACGCCATCCTGCTCGCCAAGGACGGCGCCTCGGTCGGCGTCGGCATGGGCCAGGTCAACCGCGTGGACTCCTGCAAGCTGGCCGTCGAGCGGGCGGGCGAGGAGCGGGCACGGGGCTCGTACGCCGCCTCGGACGCCTTCTTCCCCTTCCCCGACGGCCCGGAGATCCTGATCGCCGCGGGCGTCAGGGCCATCGTCCAGCCTGGCGGTTCGATCCGTGACGAGCTGGTCGTCGAGGCCGCGCAGAAGGCGGGTGTGACCATGTACTTCACGGGCACGCGCCACTTCTTCCACTGAGCACGCAGGACCCGCGGCAATACGACGAGGCCGTGTCCCCCTCACGTGGGGGACACGGCCTCGTCGTCTGCGTGGCGCGGATGCCGTCGTGGCGTCCGTCAGTAGGCAGGCTGCCGCGGGCGGTTGAACCACGCGGCGCCGTTGGAGTTGCCGACGAAGACGGCGATCAGGATGGCGAGCACGGTGTGCAGCAGGCCGATGATGACGAAGGGGAAGATGCCGAGGATCGCGGTGATGATCCCGAAGACCAGGGTCGTCACCCTGAGGCCGTTTCCGCCCGTGCTGAACTTGACCGCCAGCACGATCGCGAACACCGCCCAGGCCGCGGCGAACACCACGATCGCCCAGAGCAGGCCGCTGGAGGCGCTGCCGAACCGCGTGAAGGCCGAGTCGTCCTTCTTGGTGGCGACGGCGGCGAAGGAGTACAGGGCCACACCGATGATCTGCAGGCCGACGATGACCCACAGCAGCACACGGGCCGTGCTGACCGTGCTGGGCATCGTCGTCAGGAAGGGCTGCTCGCCGTAGCCGCCCTGGGGCATCGGTGGCGCCTGCGGATAGCCGTAGCCCGGCTGCTGGCCCTGGGGCGCGCCATAGGGGTTGTTCGGGTCGCCGAAACTCATGAGGGGCCTTCCTCCGTCTGCCTCAAGTGCGGGGACGAGCGCGGCAGGTACGGAGGAGGGCATCACGGACACGGTCCGTCCCCCCGGATACTGCACGCGGTACCGTGGCCTCATCGTTCTAAAGGTTTCGTAACTTTGTCCAGTGACTATTCACAGGTGTTGTACAAGTGCAACATCACCGACCACGGGCCGGGGCGGGCCGGAACGCCGGGTGGCGTCCGGATTGGAACCCGGGGCGGTTCATCCTGGAGGATGGCATCCATGACCGCCCAGATTCTCGATGGCAAGGCCACCGCAGCCGCGATCAAGTCCGATCTGACCGCCCGCGTGGCGGCGCTCAAGGAGAAGGCCGTCACGCCCGGCCTCGGCACGATCCTGGTCGGGGACGACCCCGGCAGCCACAAGTACGTCGCGGGCAAGCACCGCGACTGCGCCGAGGTCGGCATCGCCTCCATCCAGCGTGAACTGCCCGCGACCGCCACACAGGAGGAGATCGAGGCGGTGGTCCGCGAGCTGAACGAGGACCCCGACTGCACCGGTTACATCGTCCAGCTGCCGCTGCCCAAGGGCATCGACGAGAACCGGATCCTGGAGCTGATGGACCCGGAGAAGGACGCGGACGGCCTGCACCCGATGAACCTCGGCCGCCTGGTCCTCAACGAGCCGGCGCCGCTGCCCTGCACCCCGAACGGCGTACTCACCCTGCTGCGCCGCTACGGCGTGGAGATCAAGGGCGCCGAGGTCGTGGTCGTCGGCCGGGGTGTGACGATCGGGCGCCCGATGCCGCTGCTGCTGACGCGGCGCAGCGAGAACGCCACGGTCACCCAGTGCCACACCGGCACCCGCGATCTCTCCGCCCACCTCAAGCGGGCCGACATCATCGTCGCCGCGGCGGGCTCCGCGCACCTGATCCGCCCCGAGGACGTGAAGCCGGGCGCCGCAGTCCTCGATGTCGGTGTGTCGCGCAGCGCCGAGGGCAAGATCGTCGGCGATGTGCATCCGGGCGTGGCCGAGGTGGCCGGCTGGATCTCCCCGAACCCGGGCGGCGTGGGCCCGATGACCCGTGCCCAGCTGCTCGTCAACGTGGTCGAGGCGGCGGAGCGCGGTGTCGGCTGAGCACAGGCCCGAGAGCGGCCCAGGAAAGCGACGCAAGGCCGACGCCGAGGCCAAGGCCGAGGCAGTCGTGTCGGACGCGGTGAGCGCCCCCGACGCCGACGGCACGCCGAGGCGTACGACCCGCCGGTTCCCCCGCGTGACACGGGACACCGCGCGGCCCGAGGGCGGTGGCAGGGCGGCGTCGGGTGACGCGCCCGCGCCCGCGCGGCAGTGGCCGATCCTCACGGTGCTGGCCCTGGTCGCCCTGGGGCTGCTGCTGACCGCGCTGGACGCGTTCCGCCTGGGCACGATCCTGATCGGCGTCGCGCTTCTGGGCGGCGCCGTCATGCGCTGGGCGCTGCCCGACGTGGGCATGCTCGCCGTGCGCTCCCGATTCACGGACATGCTGACCTACGGAGTCCTGGGCCTGGCCATCGTGCTGCTCGCGATGATGGCCCAGCCGCATCCGTGGCTGGAGATACCGTTCCTCGACGACACGCTGCACTTCACGGTCCGCAGCTGACGTCCGCTTCCGAAGGCGGACGCCACGCGGCGCAGGCGCAGACGGATACGAAGAAGTCGGCAACGAAGAAGTCGGATACGAAGAAGACGGATACGAAGAAGTCGGTTACGACGGCGGGCCGCCCCTTGTCCCAGGGGCGGCCCGCCGTCGTTGTGCGCGGCCCCGGCGACAGCCGTGCACGGCGCTCGCTCGCTGGGGCGTCGAGCCCTGGGCGACCGGCCCCTCCCCCGAGGGGGGCCGGGTACCCCAGGCGGTGGGGCCGTCCGCAACATCGTTCATGTACAGGCCAAGCTATGCAATCTCCAGCAGTTCGCTGTGGCACAGAGGTGACTGATCCGGTACATGGCGGCAGCACTGCCCCAACGCCGGCGGAACACTGGCCGGGGACCGGCCGGTGTGGGACGGTGCAAGCCACCGGGGATGGGGAACGCGGCTCGCACGGGGGAGGGCCTGCGCTGGGGGGAAGAGGGGGAAGCGATGTCCCGCTGGAAGGCATTGCCCGATGAACTCGATCCGCAGGTCAAGGAGTTCGCCCAGCAACTGCGGCGGCTCGTGGACGACAGCGGTCTGAGTCTCTCCGCCGTGGCCGACCGCACGGGGTACAGCAAGGCGTCCTGGGAGCGTTACCTGGGCGGCCGACTGCTCGCGCCGAAGGGCGCTGTCGTCGCCCTGGCGGAGGCGACCGGCACCGGTTCGGCCCGTCTGACCACCCTGTGGGAACTGGCGGAGCACGCCTGGAGGCGCTCCGAGACACGTCACGACCTGGCCCTGGAGGCCATCCGGATGTCCCGGGGCCGCCCGGCGTCCGGGGACTCAGGGGAGCCAGGGCCGGTCCGCGGGTCCGGGGGCCGAGGCGCGACGGCGGCGCCGGGTGCCGCCGTCGCCCCCGCACCGCCACGCGAGGACGGGCCGGGCCCGGGCGGTGCGGCGGGCGGCGGTTCGGACGGCGGGGCGCGCCGCGGGCGGCGCGTGACGATGTTCCTCGCGGGGGTGGCTGGAGCCCTGGTCCTGATTGCGGCGGCCTACTTCCTCACCGGCGGCGGCGACGGCGGGAAGGCGGATGGCGCGCCCAAGCCGTCCGCGACGGCGCCGAGTGCGGTCACCGATCTGCCGCCCGGCGTCAAGTGCGCCGGAGCGAGTTGCACAGGCAGGGATCCGGAGGCAATGGGCTGCGGCGGCACACTGGCGAAGAGCACCACCAGCGCCACCGTGGGCACGGCCCTTGTCGAGGTTCGCTACAGCAAGACGTGTGGCACGGCGTGGGCGCGCGTCACCCGGGCAGTGCGGGGCGACACGGTCGAGGTGTCCGCGAGCGGCGCCGCGCGGCAGACCGGGTCGGTCACGGCGGCCGGGGACACGGACGCGTACACCCCGATGGTGGCCGTCAGGGAAGCGGCCCTGGCGAAGGCATGCGTGACGCTCGTATCGGGCCGGAAGGGGTGTACGAAGTAGGAAGAAGCAGGAAGTGAGTGCGTACAGCGACTGCCGATCGGGTGCAGCGAGGGCGTACGGGCCTCGCGCGCGGTGCCGGCGAAAAGAACCGCCCCACGGCAGGCATGACCTTCGTGATGCGGGGCAGGCGGACGGTACCCCCACGGGAGTCCGGCAGCGCCGGAAGGCATCGGTACGCCTTCCGGCGGGACGCCCCCCCACGGCGGTCGCCTCTCAAGCCCCCCTCTCCCGGGCGGGCGGCCGCCGTGTCGCTCTTTGTCGCTCTTTGTGGGGCGGGCCACACGGACCCGGCCGCCCGCGATACCGGAGGCGCGATAGCCTGACCGCTGGATCTCTCTTGACGCCAAGAGATCGATCATCCATACCCGTGATCGATCATCGCGGCGGGCACTGGCCACAAGCCGGGGCGGGGATCCGTACCCCAGGGGCAGGGACGCCCCACCCGCCAGCTGTCATACGGAGAACGCAATGACCCGCACTCCCGTGAACGTCACCGTCACCGGCGCGGCCGGCCAGATCGGTTACGCCCTGCTCTTCCGCATCGCCTCCGGCCAGCTGCTCGGCGCGGACGTGCCGGTCAAGCTCCGCCTGCTGGAGATCACCCCGGCGCTGAAGGCCGCCGAGGGTACGGCCATGGAGCTGGACGACTGCGCGTTCCCGCTCCTGCAGGGCATCGACATCACGGACGACCCGAACGTGGCCTTCGACGGCACCAACGTGGCCCTCCTCGTGGGCGCCCGCCCGCGCACCAAGGGCATGGAACGCGGTGACCTGCTGGAGGCCAACGGCGGCATCTTCAAGCCGCAGGGCAAGGCCATCAACGACCACGCCGCGGACGACATCAAGGTCCTGGTCGTCGGCAACCCGGCCAACACCAACGCCCTGATCGCCCAGGCCGCCGCCCCGGACGTGCCGGCCGAGCGCTTCACCGCGATGACCCGCCTGGACCACAACCGCGCGCTGACCCAGCTCGCGAAGAAGACGGGCACGACGGTCGCCGACATCAAGCGCCTGACCATCTGGGGCAACCACTCCGCCACCCAGTACCCGGACATCTTCCACGCCACGGTCGCCGGCAAGAACGCCGCCGAGGTCGTGAACGACGAGAAGTGGCTGGCCGACGACTTCATCCCGACCGTCGCCAAGCGCGGCGCCGCGATCATCGAGGCCCGTGGCGCGTCCTCCGCCGCCTCCGCCGCCAACGCCGCGATCGACCACGTGTACACCTGGGTCAACGGCACCGCCGAGGGCAACTGGACCTCCATGGGTATTCCGTCGGACGGCTCCTACGGCGTCCCGGAGGGCCTGATCTCCTCCTTCCCGGTCACCACCAAGGACGGCAAGTACGAGATCGTCCAGGGTCTGGACCTCAACGAGTTCTCCCGCGCCCGTATCGACGCCTCCGTCAAGGAGCTCGAGGAGGAGCGCGACGCGGTCCGCTCGCTCGGCCTCATCTGATCGGCAGATCCTCTGATCGCCGGCGAGTCCGGCTGATCCGGGCAGTGGCCCCGTTCCGGTTCGTTCCGGAACGGGGCCATGTTCGTGCGGTACGGCCCTTCCTGGCGACCGGTCACGAACGTGCCGAGGGCGACAGCGCGCGCTCCGGGCCGGACGGGGCCGCGGTACGGGTCCGGGTACGGCCGCCGTAGCCCGCCACCACCAGCGCGGTGGCCGCCAGGACCACGATGGCCACGGTGCGCAGGGCCGGGCCCATGCCGTGCGGAAGGCCGGGGTGGGCGGCCAGGACCGTACCGGTGACGGCGACGCCCAGGGCCGCGCCGATCTCCCGTGCCGAGGTGCCGAGTCCGGAACCCAGGCCCGTCTGATGGGCCGGGAGCGAGCTGACGACCCCGATCGTGAGCGCGGGCATGCTGAGCCCGGTGCCGAACGAGATGACCAGCAGCCAGCAGGCGTACGACCAGTAGGACGTGCCTGCGGTCGCGGTGGACGCGCCGAGCAGACCGACGCCGATGAGGGCGAGACCGACGCCGATGACACCTCGTGGGCGGCCCGCCCAGCGGGCGGCGAGCTTCTGGGCGAGGGCCATGCCGAGAGGCAGCGGCGCGATCGCTATACCGGTGAGGGCGGCGTTGTAGCCCTTCACCACCTGCAGGTACTGCGAGTTGACGTAGAACAGGGCGAAGAGGCCGAAGAAGCCTGTGGCCATGCCGAGGGTGGCGGAGCGCAGGCGGGACGAGGACAGGACCCGGGGGTCGAACAGCGGGGCGGGCGACCTCAGGGCGTGGACGGTGAACAGCGCGACCAGTACGGCACCCGCCGCGAAGGCACCGAGGATGCGGGGCGAGCCCCATCCGTACACCGGGCCCTCGATGATGCCGAAGAGGACGGCGATCAGCCCGGTCGTGAGCAGAAGGGCGCCGAGCGGGTCGGGGTTGTTGCCCGGGGCGCGGTCGGTGCGCGGGGTGGTGAAGGCCACGGTGATGGCGAGGAGCGCGGCCAGCGGGACCATGACGGCGAACAGTGCGCGCCAGTTCAGGAACTGGCCGACCAGGCCGCCGCCGAGGTTCCCGGCCAGTCCGCCGAGGCCGAGTGCGAGGGTCCAGGAGGCCATGGCCTGTGCCCGGCGCTCCGGGGCGGCCAGATGCATCATGATCGACATGGTCGCGGGCGTGATCAGTGCGGCGCCCGCGCCGGACAGGCCCCGGCCTGCGATCAGGAGCGCCGGGGACGAAGCCAGTGCGCTGGTGGCGGCGCCCGCGGCGAACAGGGCGAGCCCGGTGAGCAGGGCGCCCTTGCGGCCGTAGCGGTCGCCGAGGGCGCCGGCCGGGATGAGGAGTCCGGCGAAGACGATGACATAGGCGTCGACCATCCACAGCATCTCGCTGTGCGAGGGGTGCAGGGACGACGAACCGAGCTGCGGAATCAGCAGGTTGATGGCGGCGACCATGCTCTGGGCGGCCAGGACGCAGGCGCAGAGCGCGAGGAGTGTCGACCGTTTCAGGGCGTGCGAAGGCACGGCTCCTCCTGGGAGTCGGGGAGTTCGGTGTGGTGTGGGGTGCCCTGTCACCGTAGGCTCGGCGCCTACCTGCTTTCCAGTGCAACCTTTGCAAGGGATGAATGCGTGTGACGCAATCCGCCGATCTCGATCTGAATCTGCTGGTCGCCCTGGACGTGCTCCTGGAGGAGCAGAGCGTTCAGGGTGCCGCCCGGCGGCTCCATCTCTCCGAACCGGCCATGAGCCGCACCCTCGGCCGCATCCGCAAGGCGCTCGGCGACCCCGTCCTGGTCCGCGCCGGACGCCGTATGGTGCCGACGCCGCACGCACTGGCCGTGCGCGCGGAGGTGGGTGCGGTCGTGGAGCGGGCCCGCGCCCTGTTCGCACGCGGCCGCGACGCGGACCTGCGGACTGTCAGCCGTACGCTCGCGATCCTGGGGACCGATCTGATCGCCTCCGCATACGGCGCGAGGCTCCTCGCCCGCGCCGCCGAGGAGGCGCCGGGCATCCGGCTCCGCTTCCTGTCCGAGAGCCATGTGGACGCGCCGTTCCTGCGCCAGGGGACCGCCGACCTGGAGATCGGGGTCGTGGACACCACCGCGCCCGAAGTGCATGTGGAGACGCTGCGCGAGGACCGGATGGTGGGCGTCGTGCGGGCCGGTCATCCCCTGCTCGACGGAGAACTCACGGCCGAGCGTTTCGCGCTGGAGGCCGGTCACCTGACCGTCTCGCGCCGGGGCAGGCTGTATGGCCCGGTCGACTCGGCGCTGGGCGAGCTGGGTCTGGAGCGCAAGGTGGTGGCTTCGGTCGGGACCTTCCCGGCCTCGCTCTTCGTCATCCGCGACACCGATCTGGTGGGCCTGATCGCTTCGACGGGGCGGCCGCTGGCGTTGGATCTGGGGCTCGTCACGTTCGAGGTTCCGCTGGCGCTGCCGCCACTGTCGATGGGGATCGCGTGGCATCCACGGCATGACGCCGATCCGGCGCATGCGTGGTTGCGGGGGTGTGTGCGGGATCTGATGACGGGGCGCGCCTAGCTGTGCGGCGCGCGGGAGTCGACGGTTTCGCGCAGTTCCCCGCGCCCCTGATGGAGGTGCGTCGTCGTCTGCGAGCACGTCGTGGCTGGTCGCGCAGTTCCCCGCGCCCCTATAAAGCGCGCTTCGCGCATCGACGGGCCCGCGGACACCCGCCCCGGAAACGCCCCGACAGGGGCACGAGGAACCACGCGAATCCCACGGCGGACCGGCAGGTGGCGACGTGCCGCAACCTACCCGATAGGGGCGCGGGGAACTGCGCAAAACCCTCGGCGGGCCGGCAGGTGGCGACGTGCGGCAACCCACCCGTCAGGGGCGCGGGGAACTGCGCAAAACCCTCGGCGGGCCGGCAGGTGGCGAGCACCGCAACCTACCCGATAGGGGCGCGGGGAACTGCGCAAACCCCACCGTGGACTGGCAGGTGGCGACGTGCCGCAACCCACCCGTCAGGGGCGCGGGGAACTGCGCAATACCCCACGGCGGGCCGCAGGCCGCGGCGCAACCGTCAGGACGCCGGCAGCTTCGGTACCGCCGAGATGTCCACGGTCTGGCTCGCAGGCGGAGCCACCGCCTTCACCGGCTTGTTGTAGTCCGTGAAGGTCAGCGACAGATTCGTGCCCGGCCCCCTCTGCGCCGCGCGGAACAGCCGGTGCGGCTTGCCCACCGTGACGTACAGCGTCGACGTCAGGCCGTTCACCTTGAAGGTGAGGGGGACCACCCGCGTCCGGCCCAGTGTCGTCGCCAGCCCCTCCTTCAGGGACGACGGCGCACTGACCGTGGCCGCCTGCTGCAGCGCGCCCAGGTCGCAGGTGTTGGCGATGCCGCTCAGCATCTGGTCGGACGTGGATCCGTGGATGTACCGGTCCTTGAACTGCCGGCTCGCGGTGACACCTCGTTCACCCGGAAGCTCCGCCTTCCAGAACGTCTGGTCGGGCTTCAGCCAGACCGCGGTGCCCCGCTTGATGATCTCGACGCTGCCCCCGTGCCCGCCCAGGGTCATCGAGCCGACGCAGTTGCCCTGCCGGTCGATCGCGAGGTTCATCGAGGTGGGCAGTCGGCTGTTCGAGGTAACCACCGCGCTCCGGTCCGAGTAGCCCAGCCGCACCGACGTCGCGTCTCGCAGGCTCTGCTGCGCCTGCGCGGCCAGCTTCTGCGGGTCCGGGTTTCCCCCGCCCTGGGCCGACGCCGCACCGCCGAGCCCGGGAGAGAACAGCAGGCCCAGCGCCGCACTGGTCGTCGCCGTGCACGTCGCGATCGTGAAGCCTCGGGTCCGGGACATCCCATCACCTCCATGAGTACGTGATCGACAGCGTACTTTTCACCCTTTTCGACCGCATTTTCAGTGACGCCGCGCACTTTCGGCCAAAGGGCAGGCATGCATCGCCGGTCGGGGGGCAGGTGCACCCGGCCTCTGAGGGTGACACGCGTGTGACACAGGGGCGTCGAACAGGAACGGAAGGCAACACCGATCATGGCCGGACAGCAGGCACGGCAGGCAGAACAGACCATTCATGTGGGCGGGGAATGGCGTACGGCACTCTCCGGGGCGACCCGCGAGATCCTCGACCCGGCGGATGCGTCGACGTTCGCGCTTGTTGCAGAGGGTGACGGCCGCGATGTCGACGCGGCCGTCGAGGCGGCCCGACGCGCCTTCGACGAGGGGCCCTGGCCGCACATGCCCGTCGCCGAGCGTGCCGCGCTGCTGCGCCGCGTCGCCGACCTCCTCGTACGCGATCGCGAAGAGCTCGGCCTGCTGGAGAGCCGCGACGCGGGCAAGACCGTCGAAGAGGGCCGAATAGACATCGACTGTGTCGCCGACGCGTTCCGCTACTTCGCGGATCTTGTCGTCGCCGAGGGCGCCGGGCGGGTCGTGGACGCCGGTTCGGCCGACATCCACAGCGTCGTCGTGCACGAGCCCGTCGGCGTGTGCGCCATGATCACGCCCTGGAACTATCCGCTGCTCCAGGCGAGCTGGAAGATCGCTCCGGCGCTGGCGGCGGGCAACGCCTTCGTCATCAAGCCCAGCGAGATCACCCCGATGACCACCATCGCGCTGATCGACCTGCTCATCGAGGCCGGACTGCCCGCAGGCGTCGCGGGTATCGTCACCGGACCCGGCCACTCGGTCGGCGCCCGTCTCGCCGAGCACCCCGGCGTCGACCTCGTCTCCTTCACCGGCGGACTCGTCAGCGGTACGAAGGTCGCCCAGGCCGCCGCCATCGGAGTGAAGAAGGTCGCCCTCGAACTGGGCGGCAAGAACCCCAACGTCGTCTTCGCCGACGCCTGCGCCACCGAGGAGGGCTTCGACACCGCCGTCGACCAGGCACTCAACGCCGCCTTCATTCACAGCGGCCAGGTCTGCTCGGCGGGCGGCCGGCTCATCATCGAGGAGTCCGTCCGGGACCGATTCGTCACCGAGCTGGCACGTCGCGCCCAGAGGATCCGGCTCGGCCGTGGCACCGAGAAGGGCGTCGAATGCGGCCCTCTGGTCTCCGCCCAGCAGCGCGCCAGGACCGAGGCGTACGTCGCCTCCGCGCTCTCCGAGGGCGCGGTGCTGCGCTGCGGCGGCAAGCGCCCCGAACCCGACGCGACCAGGCCCGAGAGCGGCTACTTCTATGAGCCGACCGTCCTGGACCAGTGCCACCGCGAGATGAAGGTCGTACGGGAGGAGGTCTTCGGTCCGGTCCTGACCGTGGAGACCTTCCGCACCGAGGACGAGGCGGTCGCCCTGGCCAACGACACCGAGTACGGCCTCGCCGGCGCCGTATGGACCGCCGACCAGGGCCGCGCCCGCCGCGTCGCGGGCCGGCTGCGCCACGGCACCGTCTGGATCAACGACTTCCACCCCTACCTGCCGCAGGCGGAGTGGGGCGGCTTCGGCAAGAGCGGCGTCGGCCGCGAACTGGGCCCCGCGGGCCTGGCCGAGTACCGCGAGGCCAAGCACGTCTACCAGAACCTCGCACCGAGCCCGGTCCGCTGGTTCGCGGGCTGACCCGGCCCGCGTACCCGTCCCCCCACCCCGTCCCCACCTCACCCCCCGCACTTCTACGCGCAGCACCTTCGTAGATCCCCGAGGAGCAGCACTTACATGCCCGAGCAGCACACCTACGACTATGTCGTCATCGGCGGCGGCACGGCGGGCTCCGTCATCGCCTCCCGCCTCACCGAGAACCCCGATGTCACCGTCGCCGTCATCGAGGGAGGCCCGAGCGACGTCGGCCGCGACGACGTCCTCACCCTGCGCCGCTGGATGGGCCTGCTCGGCGGCGACCTCGACTACGACTACCCGACCACCGAGCAGCCGCGCGGCAACTCCCACATCCGGCACAGCCGCGCCCGGGTGCTCGGCGGATGCTCCTCGCACAACACGCTGATCTCCTTCAAGCCCCTGCCGTCCGACTGGGACGAGTGGGAGGCGGCCGGGGCCGACGGCTGGGGCGCCGTCCCGATGGAGGCGTACTACGCCCGGCTCCTCAACAACGTCGTCTCGGTCGACGAGAAGGACCGCAACGCCATCGCCCGCGACTTCGTGGACGCGGCCGGGACCGCGCTCGGTGTTCCGCGCGTCGAGGGCTTCAACAAGAAGCCGTTCACCGAGGGCGTCGGCTTCTTCGACCTCGCCTACCACCCCGAGAACAACAAGCGCTCCAGCGCGTCGGTGGCGTATCTGCACCCGGTGATGGACCAGCGCCCGAACCTGACGATCCTCCTGGAGACCTGGGCCTACCGGCTGGAGCTCGACGGCACCCGGGCACGCGGCGTGCATGTACGCACCAAGGACGGCGAGGAGATCCTCGTACAGGCGCGCCACGAGGTCGTGCTGTGCGCGGGCGCCGTCGACTCGCCGCGCCTGCTCATGCACTCCGGCATCGGTCCGAAGGACGACCTGGAGAAGCTCGGCATCCCTGTCGTGCACCACCTGCCGGGCGTCGGCGAGAACCTGCTCGACCACCCCGAGTCGGTGATCGCGTGGGAGACCGACGGCCCGATCCCGGAGAACTCCGCGATGGACAGCGACGCCGGTCTCTTCGTGCGCCGCGACCCGGACCACGCGGGCCCGGACCTGATGTTCCACTTCTACCAGGTCCCGTTCACCGACAACCCGGAGCGCCTCGGCTACGAGCGGCCGGAACACGGGGTCTCGATGACCCCGAACATCCCCAAGCCCAGGAGCCGCGGCCGTCTCTACCTGACCAGCGCGGACCCGGAGGTCAAGCCCGCGCTGGACTTCCGGTACTTCACCGACGAGGACGACTACGACGGCCGCACCCTGGTCGACGGCATCAAGATCGCCCGTGAGATCGCGAAGACCGAGCCGCTGGCGCACTGGCTGAAGCGCGAGGTGTGCCCCGGCCCGGACATCACGGGCGACGAGGAACTGAGCGAGTACGCACGCAAGGTCGCACACACCGTCTACCACCCGGCGGGCACCTGCAAGATGGGCGCCGAGACCGATGACCTCGCCGTTGTGGACCCGCAGTTGCGCATCCGTGGTCTGGAGGGCATACGCATCGCCGACGCGTCGGTCTTCCCGACCATGCCCGCAGTGAACCCGATGATCGGTGTGCTCATGGTCGGGGAGAAAGCCGTCGAACTGATCGGAGGTGCCGCGTGATGAGCGCCGGTACGAGCACCAGCACGACCACCAGCACCAGCACCAGCACCACTACGGATACGAGCACTCCGGTCTTCTCCGTCGAGAACCTGTGGAAGGTCTTCGGCTCCAAGGCCGACCGCGTCCCGGCCGATGCCGAACTCGGCGCGCTCGACCCCACCGAACTGCGCGAACGCACCGGCTGTACGGCCGCCGTGCGCGATGTGGGCTTCGACGTCCGCAAGGGCGAAGTGTTCGTCGTCATGGGTCTGTCCGGCTCCGGCAAGTCCACGCTCGTGCGCTGTCTGACCCGGCTCATCGAGCCGACCGCGGGCACGATCGCCTTCCACGGCGAGGACGTACGCGCCATGGACCGCTCCAGGCTGCGCGAACTGCGCCGCCACCGCGCCGCGATGGTCTTCCAGCACTTCGGCCTGCTGCCGCACCGCACGGTCCTCGACAACGTGGCCTACGGCCTCGAGGTCCAGGGCGTGGGCAAGAGCGAACGGCGCGCACGGGCCGCCGAGTTCGTCACCAAGGTGGGCCTGGAGGGCATGGAGCAGCGCCGGCCCTCCCAGCTGTCGGGCGGTCAGCAGCAGCGTGTCGGGCTCGCCCGCGCACTCGCCGTGGACCCCGAGGTGCTGCTGTTCGACGAGCCGTTCAGCGCGCTCGACCCGCTGATCCGGCGCGATATGCAGGAGGAGGTGGTCCGGCTGCACCGCGAGGAGGGACGCACGATGGTCTTCATCACGCACGACCTGAGCGAGGCCCTCAAGCTGGGCGACCGCATCGCGCTCATGCGCGACGGCCGGATCGTGCAGCTCGGCACCCCCGAGGAGATCGTGGGCTCCCCGGCCGACGACTACGTCCGCGACTTCGTCCGTGACGTCCCGCGCGAGCAGGTCATCACCGTGCGCTCGGCCATGCGCCCCGCGACCGCCGAGGAAGCGGCCGCGGGCCCCGCGGTCTCCCCGGACGCGACCGTCGCGGAGGCGATCGAGGCCGTGGCCCGCACCGGCTGTGCGGCCCGGGTCATGGACGACGGCCGCTGCCTGGGTGTCGTCGACCACGAACGGCTGCTCGGCGTAGTGGCCGGAACGGCCCACGGCAAGGAGCGGGCCGGGGCGAACGGCAAGGAGAACGGCAAGGAGGCCGCGTAATGGCGACCGTCACCGCGAATCCGCCCCGTATCGGCCTGCCCGGCCTCCTCAGGCACCGCGCCGTCGGCAAGCTCGTACTGCTCGCCGTCGTCGCGGCGGTCCTCGTACCGCTCGCCAACGCCCACTGGGCGAGCGGCAGCTGGCCGGCCGCGCTCACCGTCGACCTGTCCAAGCCGCTCACCAGCGCCAGTAACTGGATCATCGACAACCGGGACAGCCACCCCCTGTTCCTCTACTTCTTCGGCTACATCAGCAACGCCATCGTGCTGTCCGTGCGCGCCGTCTACCTCGTCCTGCTCGCCGCGGGCTGGGCGGGCGTCACGGCCGCCGCGGGCCTGCTGGCCTGGCGTGTCGCGGGAGTGCGGCTGGCGCTCGGCACGGCGGTCGCGTTCCTCGCCTGCGGTCTGCTCGGCATGTGGGTCCCCACCATGCAGACGCTGGCCGTGATGGTCGTCGCGGTGCTCTCCTCCGTCGTGCTCGGCGCGCTGCTCGGGCTCGCGGCGGGCCTGTCGGACCGCGTCTACCGTGCCCTGCGCCCCGTACTCGACACCATGCAGGTGCTCCCGGCGTTCGCGTACCTCCTGCCGGTCGTCCTCGTCTTCGGCATCGGCGTGCCGGCGGCGGTGCTCGCCACCGTCGTCTACGCCGCCCCGCCGATGGCCCGGCTCACCGCGCTGGGCCTGCGCGGCGCCGACAGGGAGGTCCTGGAAGCCGTCGAGTCGCTCGGCACCACGGCGCGCCAGCGTCTGCTCACCGCCCGGCTGCCGCTCGCCCGCAAGGAACTGCTCCTCGGGCTCAACCAGACGATCATGATGGCGCTGTCCATGGCGGTCATCGCCTCCGTGATCGGCGCGGGCGGCCTCGGTGACCGCGTCTACCAGGCGCTCGCCTCCGTGGACGTGGGCGCCGCGCTCACCGCCGGCATCCCGATCGTGCTGCTCGCCATCGTCCTGGACCGCGTCACCGGCGCGGCGGGCGCGGGCGAGGGCCTGGAGCGTCCCGGCGGACGCATGGGCTGGGTGTACGTCGCCGTCGCGGCGGTCGCCGTCGCCGTGGCCGGACGCCTCGCCGGGCGGCAGGACTGGCCGCGGTCGTGGACCGTGCACTTCGCCGAACCGGTGAACCGCGCCGTCGACTGGATGACCGCCCACCTGTACTCCGGAGTTCCGGTCGTGGGCGGCACCGCCGACTGGGCGGCCCACTTCACGACCTGGGTCCTGGACCCCCTGCGCTCCGGGCTGCAGTGGCTGCCCTGGTGGTCGGTCCTGCTCATCGTCGCCGCGCTGGCCTGGGTGATCGGCACCTGGCGCACGGCGCTCACCGCCGTCCTCGCCATGGCCGCGACCGGTGTGCTCGGAGTGTGGAAGCCGTCCCTGGACACGCTGTCCCAGGTGCTCGCGGCTGTCGCCGTCACCCTGGTCCTCGGCGTCGCGACCGGTATCGCCGCCGCGCGCAGCGACCGGTTCGAACGGCTGCTGCGTCCCGTCCTGGACGTCTTCCAGACGATGCCGCAGTTCGTCTATCTGATCCCGGTCGTCGCGCTGTTCGGCGTCGGCCGCGCACCCGCCGCCGTGGCGGCGATCGTGTACGCGCTGCCGGCCGTGGTCCGCATCACCACGCAGGGCCTGCGCCAGGTCGACCCGGCCGCGCTGGAGTCGGCGCGCTCCCTCGGGGCGTCGAGCGCCCAGCAGTTGCGCCAGGTCCAGCTCCCGCTGGCCCGCCCGGCGCTGCTGCTCGCCGTCAACCAGGGCGTCGTCCTGGTCCTCGCCGTCGTCATCATCGGCGGCCTGGTCGGTGGTGGCGCGCTCGGTTACAACGTCGTCTTCGGCCTAGCCCAGGGCGACCTCGCGACCGGTCTGGTGGCGGGCGCGGCGATCGTCTGCCTCGGCCTGATGCTGGACCGGGTGACTCAGCCGACCGAGCGACGCGCGAAGAAGGGAGCCTGACATGCCTCGTATACGTACGAAGATCGTGGCCGCGCTGGCCGCCGTGGTGGGCCTGAGCCTGACGACCGGCTGCGGCGCGGCGGACATGACCAAGCAGAGCTCGCCCTTCGCGGGTGCCCAGGGTGCGAAGACCGTGACCCTGTCCGTGCAGTCGTGGGTGGGCGCCCAGTCGAACGTGGCCGTGGCCCAGTACATCCTCGAGCACGAGCTGGGCTATCGCGTCGACACCGTCCAGGTCGACGAGATCCCCGCCTGGGACGCGCTCAGCCAGGGCCGGGTCGACGCGATCCTGGAGGACTGGGGCCACCCCGACCAGGAGAAGCGGTACGTCGAGGACAAGAAGACGATCGCGGGGGCGGGTGACCTCGGGGTCACCGGGCACATCGGATGGTTCGTCCCGACGTACCTGGCCAAGCAGCACCCGGACATCACGGACTGGCACAACCTCAACAAGTACTCGAGCCTCTTCCGCACCGCCGAGAGCGGCGGCAAGGGCCAGCTGATGGACGGTTCGCCGTCGTATGTCACCAATGACAAGGCGCTGGTCGACAACCTGAAGCTCGACTACCAGGTGGTCTTCGCGGGTTCCGAGGCGGCGCAGATCACGCAGATGAAGCAGTTCGCGAAGGAGAAGAAGCCCTTCCTCACTTACTGGTACTCACCGCAGTGGCTGTTCAAGAGGATCCCGATGACCGAGGTGAAGCTGCCGGCCTACAAGGAGGGCTGCGACGCTGACACGGCGAAGATCACCTGCGCGTATCCGAACACGCCGCTGCAGAAGTACCTCAACGCGGGCTTCGCGCAGCACGGCGGCAAGGCGGCCCGGTTCCTGAAGAGGTTCAAGTGGACCACCGAGGACCAGAACGAGGTCTCGCTGATGATCGCCGACCAGAAGATGTCCCCCGAGGACGCCGCGAAGAAGTGGGTGGACAGCCACCGCTCCACCTGGAAGGAGTGGCTGTCCTGACCTTGGCGGCCCCTCAGGGACGACTGCCCTGATCCACCGGCAGCAGCGGCGCGGCGATCTCCGCGAGCGCGGACATCGCCCGCCGCTGCAGGCCCGGTCCGAACGTGATGCGCGTGGCCCCGAGTTCACCGAGTCCGGTGGGCGAGGGGCCCGCGCCCGGCTGGGCGAGCACATTGAGCGGTCCCCTGATCCCGGACCTCAGCAGTGGCAGTACGCCGACCGGGGCGAGGATCGGATAGACACAGTCGGCGCCCGCCGCGACGTAGAGCGCGGCCCGTTCGATGGCCCGGAGCGGGTCGCCGACACCGCGGACGAACGTGTCGACGCGCGCGTTCAGGAACAGCCGGCCACCGGCCGCCGCCCTCACCTCGGCGAGCCAGTCGGCGTGCTCGTACGGGTCCTTGAGGACACCCCCGTGCGAGTCCTCGAGATTGCAGCCCACCGCCCCCGTCTCCAGCAGCCGCTCCGCCAGCTCCTTGGGCGCGAGTCCGTATCCGCCCTCCAAGTCAGCCGACACCGGTACGTCGACGGCCCGGACGATCCGCGCGACAGCCGCGAACATCTCGTCGGCGGGGGTCCCCCCGTCCTCGTACCCGAGGCAGGCGGCGATGCCCGCGCTGGGCGTCGCGAGGGCCGGGAACCCCGCGTCCTCCAAGGCCCGGGCGCTGGCCGCGTCCCACGGTCCGGGCAGGACGAGCGGCTCACCGGGCAGGCGGCCGTGATGGAGGGCACGGAACGTGTCGTATCCGCCGGGTCCGGTCAACGGTGCTGCCCGGGCTCGTAGTGCCCCGGCGTCATCCGGGTGGTCACCCCGAACCGGTTCCACGCGTTGATCACCGTGATCGCGGCGATCAGCCGCGTCAGCTCGGCCTCCTCGAAGTGCTTGGCCGCCCGCTCGTACACCTCGTCGGGCACGAAGCCGTCCGTGAGCACGGTCACCGCCTCGGTCAGCGCCAGCGCCGCGAGCTCCTTCCCCGTGTAGAAGTGCTTCGACTCCTCCCACGCGCTGAGCTGCACGATCCGCTCCATGCTCTCGCCCGCCGCGAGCGCGTCCTTGGTGTGCATGTCCAGACAGAACGCGCAGTGGTTGATCTGGGAGGTGCGGATCTTCACCAGCTCCAGGAGCTTGGGGTCGAGACCCTGCCGGGCCGCCGCGTCGAGGCGGACCATCGCCTTGTAGACCTCGGGCGCGTACTGGGTCCACTGCAGGCGGGCGGGCTCTTCGGGGGCGTATGTGACGTCCGTGCCGCTGTTGTCAACGCTGGTCGTGTTCGTTGCCATGTCTTCGACCCTACGAAGCGGGCAGCCCAGGAGTATGGTCCATTTCCATGGCGGATTCTTGGGCCACTTTGGGAGTCGATCTCCATGTCGAGCCGACCGGACCCGGCCTGCGCAGGGGACTGACGAACGCGCTGCGCGAGGCGGTGCGCAGCGGCCGGCTGGCCGCCGGCACACGACTGCCCTCCTCCCGGGCGCTCGCCGCCGACCTGAGCATCGCCCGCAACACGGTCGCCGACGCGTACGCCGACCTGGTCGCCGAGGGCTGGCTCACCGCGCGCCAGGGCTCGGGCACCCGGGTGGCCGAGCGCGCCGCGTCCGCGCCGCGCGCCGAACCCGCGGCGGCCCGGCCGCGGGAGCGCAGGCCCGCCGTCCACCGGCTGGAGCCCGGCAGCCCCGACCTGGCCTCCTTCCCGCGCGCCGAGTGGCTCAAGGCGGCCCGCCGCGCCCTGACGGCGGCCCCGAACGACGCACTCGGCTACGGCGACCCGCGCGGCAGGACCGAGCTGCGCACCGCCCTCGCCGAGTACCTGTCCCGGGCGCGCGGTGTGCGCGCCGACCCCGACCGGATCGTGGTGTGCGCCGGGTTCGCGCAGGGCCTGAGGATCCTGGGCGCGCTGCTGCGGGCCCGTGGGGTGCGCACGATCGCCGTGGAGGCCTACGGGCTCGAGGCGTACTGGAACGTGCTCTCGGCGGCCGGACTGCGCACCGTCCCCCTGCCGTTCGACGAACGGGGCACCGGCATCGAGGAGTTGTCCGGCGCGGGCGCCGTACTGCTCACCCCCGCCCACCAGTTCCCGATGGGCGTGCCGCTGCACCCCGACCGGCGGGCTGCCGTCGTGGAGTGGGCGCGGCGCACCGGCGGGCTGGTCCTCGAGGACGACTACGACGGAGAGTTCCGCTACGACCGCCAGATGGTCGGGGCGCTGCAGGGACTCGACCCCGGCCATGTGGTCTACCTGGGCACCGCCAGCAAGTCCCTCGCCCCGGGGCTGCGCCTGGGCTGGATGGTGCTCCCGCCGCAGCTGGTGGAGGAGGTCGCCGGCCTGAAGGGCGCGGTCGACTCCTGCGGAGCGCTGGACCAGCTGACGCTGGCGGAGTTCCTCACATCGGGCGCGTACGACCGTCACGTACGCGCCGCCCGGCTGCGCTACCGGCGCCGCCGCGACGCCCTGGTGAGGGCCGTTGCGGAACGCGCCCCCGATGTCCGCGTCACGGGGATCGCGGCGGGACTGCACGCGGTGCTGCGGCTGCCGCCCGGAACCGAGCGGACCGTGGTGCAGGCGGCGGCATGGGAGGGCCTGGCCCTGCACGGTCTGGAGCGCCACCGCCACCCGGACGCGACCGCCGGCCCGCTGGACGCGCTGGTAGTGGGGTACGCGACGCCGCCGGACCACGCGTGGGCGGGAGCGCTGCAGGCGCTGTGCAGGGTGCTGCCGTGAGTGTTCCTCCGGCAGTGCTTCACCAGCCCTCCGGCCGTCTCCGGATTTCACCGGCTTTCTCCGGCCTTCCGGCGGCTGACGGCCGGCCCCGCTCACCCCTCCTCGGCGACCGGCGCCTCCCCGAACCGCGCCAGCGCCAGCGCCCCCGCGACCGCCACCGCGAAGCCCAGCACCGCCAGCCAGGCCAGACCCTCGCGGGTGCGGTCGCCCAGCCACACGACCCCGATCGCAGCTGGCCCCACCGTCTCGCCGACGACCAGGCCCGCCGTCGCCACCGTCACCGAGCCCCGCTCCAGCGCCGTGGTCAGCAGCAGGAACGCCGCGCCGCCGCCCAGCAGCAGTGCGTACGTCGCCGGGTTGGTGAGCAGCGAGACGGGCGCCAGCGAGTCGATCAGCCGAACCGTCACCTCGACCACGCCGAACCCGAACCCGGCACCGAGGCCCAGCAGCAGCGACCGCCCCCGCGCGGGCAGCCGTCCTGAGGTGAGCCCGAGCAGCAGCACCGCCACCGCCGTGCCCAGCATCGCGTACTTCAGCCCGGTGGACCCGGCCCGGTCTCCCTCCGCGCCGGACGCCAGGCCGAGCATCGCGAGCCCCGCGCACACCACGGCGACGGCGGCCCACTCGCTCCCGGTCAGCCGTACCCGCAGCAGTCTGGCCGCCACCACCGCCGTCACCGCGAGGCTGGCCGCGAGCGCCGCCCCCACCACGTAGATCGGCAGGGACCGCAGCGCCGCGATCTGGAGCAGGAACCCGACCCCGTCCAGCGCGAGCCCCGCCAGATACCGCCACTGCCGCAGGGCTCGCAGCAGCAGCGCCGCTTCCCCGCCTCCGCCCCCGCCCGCCGCGCGTGCCGCGACCGCCTGCAACACCGTCGCCGTACCGAAACAGACCGCCGCGCCGAGCGCGCACACCATGCCGAAGAACACGAAGTGACTGTAGGGGACCGTGGGAAGGGCGGGGCGGGCTCGAACGCCAGAGTGACGCTCTCTAGTGTGTCGTCCAGGAAAATCCTCACCACGATCTATCCGAAGTCTCACTCACGGGGGAACGCGAACATGGCGGACACGCACCGCACGATGCGCTCGGGCACGGTCGTCCTCGGCGGTATGGGGCTGCTCGCGGCAGCCCTCACCTCCTGCTCCTCGGCGCCGGACAAGCGCTGCGTCGACTCCGACAGCTACAGGCTCGGCCAGGGCTACAGGGTCATCGCCGACAAGAACTGCACATCATCGACGACGGGCACCCACAGCAGCTGGTACTACGGCGGCAACAAGAAGAGCGGCTGGGTCGACGGCGGAACCTTCACCAAGCCCGGGCGCGGGTCCGGCGGTTCGTCCGGCAGCCACAGCGGGGTGAAGCGGGGCGGCTTCGGCGGCCACCACGGTTCGAGCGGCGGCTGAGCACTCGTGGAACGCCGCACCATCGAGCCTCGCCCCGGCTGGCAGCAGACGGTCGAGGCACAGGGCCTCATCTACCCGCTCACCCGCCACCCGGACGACTCGCTGCGCCCCTACTGGGACGAGAGCGCCTACTACGTCTTCTCGCTCCCCGAGGTGGAGGCCCTGGAGGAGACCGTCGAGGAACTGCACGGCATGTGCCTGGCCGCGGCCGGACACATCGTTGCCGCGAACCGTTTCGCGGACCTCGGCATCAGGGACCCGCGCGTAGCCCGGGCGGGCGCGGAGGCATGGCACCGCCGCGCCGAACTCCCCTCCGTCTACGGCCGTTTCGACCTGCGCTACGACGGAACGGGCCCCGCGAAGCTGCTGGAGTACAACGCCGACACGCCCACGTCACTGGTCGAGGCCGCCAGCCCGCAGTGGTTCTGGATGCAGGACCGTTTCCCGGGCGCCGACCAGTGGAACTCCCTGCACGAACGCCTGGTCGCCGCCTGGAAGAAGCAGGCCGCCCTCCTCCCGCCCGGCAGCCCGCTCCACTTCGCGCACTCGTCCGACGACGAGCTGGGCGAGGACCTGATGACGGTCGCGTATCTCAAGGAGACCGCCGAACAGGCGGGGATCGACACCGACTGGATCTCCATGGAGGAGATCGGCTGGGACCCGTTGTCGGGCCGGTTCGTGGACAACCGGCTCCGCTTCATCCGCAGCTGCTTCAAGCTCTACCCGTGGGAGTGGCTCACCACGGACGACTTCGGCCCGCACGTCCTGGCCACCCTCGACAACGGCGGCGGCACGGGCAGCACCCTGTGGATCGAGCCCGCCTGGAAGATGCTGCTCAGCAACAAGGCGCTCCTGGCGATCCTGTGGGAGCTGTACCCGGACCACCCGAACCTGCTCCCCGCCTACCTCGACGGCCCCCACGAACTGGCCCGCACCACGGGCTACGTCACCAAGCCCCTGCTCGGCCGCGAGGGCGAGGGCGTGACGATCCACAGTCCGGGCACGACGGCCGACCCCGACGAACCCGTCTGCTACCAGCAACTGGCCCCGCTGCCGTCCTTCGACGACAACCACGTGGTCCTCGGCGCCTGGGTGGTCGAGAACGAGTCGGCGGGCCTCGGCATCCGTGAGTCGTCGGGCCTGGTGACGGACGAGTACGCGCGGTTCGTACCCCACGTGATCCTTTAGACGGAGCCGCGACGAGATATCAGAGCCGCGGTTGTCACCGCTCACGCCGGTGGAACACCGCGAGCCCGCCGTACTCCGTGGGCTTCGCGGCGGCGAGCTCCGGATGGCTGGGCAGGCGGTCCCGCTGGATCCCGACGATGTCCGGCCAGACGGCCAGTCGCCCGCCGGAACCGGTGAGGATGCCGTCCCAGTCCTGTCCTTCGGAGGCTCCCGAGCGGTCGATGACGAATCCGAGGCAATGCGCCGCG
Organism: Streptomyces sp. NPDC047022; assembly: GCF_040644155.1. Classification (NCBI taxonomy): domain Bacteria; kingdom Bacillati; phylum Actinomycetota; class Actinomycetes; order Kitasatosporales; family Streptomycetaceae; genus Streptomyces; species Streptomyces sp. NPDC047022. The sequence goes on from NZ_JBEYVV010000025.1 coordinate 25,552, forward strand.
TCCTGGTCGAGCGTTCGTACCAGAGCGGCGACGGCCTGCCCCCGGTCGGCCTCCGGCACATCGGCGATCTGGAAGGTGAACCTCTGGACGGTCGGGCCGATGCGCCGTACCTGTGCCGCGAGGCACTGGTCGGGGCCCATCCAGCAATGGATCTCGACGTCGCGGTACCGACCGTCGGCCAGGGACGCGGCCAGCACGTCGGGACCGCCTACGAGGGGCGTCCTCCTGCTCTCCGCGGTCTCTTGGAAACCGATCAGAGCGCCCGTGAGCGGATGCGCGGCAGACAGGCCCGCCGCTTCGAGCCGCGCGAGAAGCGCCCGGCTCGACGTGCCGGTCGGCGCGGGCAGGTACCACGTGAAGAACGGTCTCGGGACGGAACGTGGTGAGGCGGCGCCGTCCGGGGTGCCCCAGCCCATCTGCTCCCCGAGGATTCCACGGACCTGCCCGGGGGACACCGCGGGACTGACGTAGCCGCCTGCGCGGATGTGTTCGACGAAGCCGCCGGGGAGAGCGACGTGATGGTTGCGCACGTAGTGCGCCAGTTCGACGGGCCACAACCAAGTCCCGTCCGTGACCAGCGATCCGGCGCCGGGAATCCAGGCGTCGCCGGTGATGACGTCCCGTTCGGCGCCCATGGTGGAGTAGATCTCGGTGGACGATTCCAGATAGGCGACGATCTGGTCCTCGTCCCGTTCACCGGTACCCCTGACCGCGTCGCGGAGTGAAGGGCAGGAGGCCCACGGGGCGTTATGCCCACCGAGTTCCCGGTGGAAGCCCACTCGCTTGATCATCGTCTCTCCAGTCGAACCATGGGCTCAGTGGGCGCCCTCGCCGTCCATGACCAGCCGTCTCCCCCTCTGTTGGCCGATCGGTGAACAACACGAACGATCATATGGAGTTCACTGCCGCGAGTTGCGCGGGGGCAGCCTGAAGATTCATCGGAGTACCCCGGGGGGCCCACCGCTCGACTCACCCGACGCCCGCATCGCGGACGGGAGATCAAGCCGCCCGCGTGGCCGGTAGGGTGATCGGTGGGCCGTGACTGGCGCGCTGGGATGGGACCGACCATCGGGGAGCGGCCTGAGCCGAGCGATCGTGTGCCGTGCGCCTGGGCCGACCGAGAACACTGAACGCACGCCGTCCGGAGGTCCCCATGCCCGAGCAGCCTCTCTCCACCGAGTCCACCGCCTTCCGCGCCGCCCTCGACGTGATCCGCGCCGTCGAGCCGCGCGTGGCCGACGCGATCGGCCAGGAGGTCGCCGACCAGCGCGAGATGCTCAAGCTGATCGCGTCCGAGAACTACGCCTCCCCCGCCACCCTGCTCGCCATGGGCAACTGGTTCAGCGACAAGTACGCCGAGGGCACCATCGGCCGCCGCTTCTACGCCGGCTGCCGCAACGTCGACACCGTCGAGTCCCTGGCCGCCGAGCACGCCAGGGAACTGTTCGGCGCGCGCCACGCCTACGTCCAGCCGCACTCCGGCATCGACGCCAACCTCGTCGCTTTCTGGGCCGTGCTCGCCCAGCGCGTGGAGGCCCCCGCGCTGGAGAAGGCGGGCGTGCGCCAGGTCAACGACCTCTCCGAGGCGGACTGGGCCGAACTGCGCCACGCCTTCGGCAACCAGCGCATGCTCGGCATGTCCCTGGACGCGGGCGGCCACCTCACCCACGGGTTCCGCCCGAACATCTCCGGCAAGATGTTCGACCAGCGCTCCTATGGCACCGACCCGGCCACCGGCCTGATCGACTACGACGCCCTGCGCGCCTCGGCCCGCGAGTTCAAGCCGCTGATCATCGTGGCCGGCTACTCCGCCTACCCCCGCCTGGTGAACTTCCGGATCATGCGGGAGATCGCCGACGAGGTCGGCGCGACGCTCATGGTCGACATGGCGCACTTCGCGGGTCTGGTCGCGGGCAAGGTGCTCACCGGTGACTTCGACCCGGTCCCGCACGCCCAGATCGTCACGACCACGACCCACAAGTCCCTGCGGGGCCCGCGCGGCGGCATGGTCCTGTGCGACGACTCGCTCAAGGACCAGGTCGACCGCGGCTGCCCGATGGTGCTGGGCGGCCCGCTGCCGCATGTGATGGCCGCGAAGGCGGTGGCCCTGGCGGAGGCCCGGCAGGACTCCTTCCGCGACTACGCCCAGCGGATCGTGGACAACTCCCGCGCGCTCGCGGAAGGCCTGATGCGCAGGGGCGCGACCCTGGTCACGGGCGGCACGGACAACCACCTGAACCTGATCGACGTGGCCTCCTCCTACGGTCTCACCGGCCGCCAGGCCGAGGCGGCCCTGCTGGAGTCGGGCATCGTCACCAACCGCAACGCCATCCCGGCCGACCCGAACGGCGCCTGGTACACCTCCGGCATCCGCATCGGCACGCCCGCGCTCACCACCCGGGGGCTCGGCACGGAGGAGATGGACGAAATCGCGGGCCTGATCGACCGCGTCCTCACCACTGCCGTCCCCGGCACGACCGGCAAGGGCACCCCGTCCAAGGCACAGCACGTCCTGGACCCGAAGATCGCGGACGAGATCGCCCACCGCGCGAGCGACCTGCTGACCCCGTTCCCGCTGTACCCGGAGATCGACCTCGGCTGACGCGGTGGCGGTCTCCTCGATGGTGAACCCCACCGAGGAGACCGCCGCTCGGCGGCGTGCCGGAGCGTGTTCCGCCGGCATCGCCCGCGGGCCGGACTCCTGCGCCCCGCGTTGTCATGCGGTTCGTTACACCCTCGGTGACGCTTCGGGTCGTACCTGTTGCCCTCCGGTTCCGGGGAAGCCTCCCGGACCTGAGAGAATGGTGAACATGGCTTCAGACCGCCCGCTCCGCGTGCTCTCCGGGATCCAGCCCACGGCAGGCTCGTTCCACCTCGGCAACTACCTCGGCGCCGTGCGCCAGTGGGTGGCCCTGCAGGACAGCCATGACGCGTTCTACATGGTCGTCGACCTGCACGCGATCACCGTCCCCCAGGACCCGAAGGAGCTGCGCGAGAACACGCGTCTGGCGGCGGCCCAGCTCCTCGCGGCCGGGCTGGACCCGGAGCGGTGCACGCTGTTCGTGCAGAGCCATGTCCCCGAGCACGCCCAGCTCGGCTGGGTCATGAACTGCCTCACCGGCTTCGGCGAGGCCAGCCGGATGACCCAGTTCAAGGACAAGGCCGCCAAGCAGGGCGCCGACCGCGCGAGCGTCGGCCTGTTCACCTACCCGGTCCTCCAAGTCGCCGACATCCTGCTCTACCAGGCCAACGAGGTCCCGGTCGGTGAGGACCAGCGGCAGCACATCGAGCTCACCCGGGACCTCGCCGAGCGCTTCAACGGCCGCTTCGGCGACACGTTCACCGTCCCGCGGCCGTACATCCTCAAGGAAACGGCGAAGATCTACGACCTTCAGGACCCGTCGATCAAGATGAGCAAGTCGGCGTCCACGCCGAAGGGCCTGATCAACCTGCTCGACGAGCCGAAGTCGACCGCCAAGAAGGTCAAGAGCGCCGTCACGGACACCGACACCGTCGTCCGGTACGACACGGAGCTGAAGCCGGGCGTCAGCAATCTGCTGACCATCTACTCGACGCTCACCGGGACCGGTGTCCCGGAGCTGGAGGAGAAGTACGCGGGCAAGGGCTACGGGGCGCTCAAGACGGACCTCGCCGAGGTCATGGTCGACTTCGTGACGCCGTTCAGGGAGCGCACCCAGCAGTATCTGGACGACTCCGAGACGCTCGACTCGATCCTGGCCAAGGGTGCCGAGAAGGCGCGCGCAGTCGCCGCGGAGACCCTCGCCCAGGCGTACGACAGGGTGGGCTTCCTGCCCGCCAAGCACTGACCCGCCCCGGCCGCTCCGCCTCCGGCGGGGAACCGGCGCGTTGTGGAATGCCGCACTCCACTCCTCTTGCGCCTGCCCGGCGGCAGGGGCGTGGTCGTACAGTCGAATCGGACGCCGAGCACCGGATCGGCAGCACGTTCCGACCCCCGGGCACGCACACCAACACGACGACAGGAGACGACGTGGGGACCGTAACGATCGGTGTGTCGATCGCGGTCCCGGAGCCTCACGGCAGCGAGCTCCAGCAGCTGCGCGCGGGCTTCGGCGACGCCGCGGCTCACGGCATCCCCACGCATGTCACCCTCCTGCCGCCGACCGAGGTCGACGCCTGTGAGCTGCCCGCGATCGAGGCGCATCTGGCCGAGCTCGCGGCGGTCGGCAGGCCCTTCCCCATGCGGCTGTCCGGGACGGGCTCGTTCCGGCCGCTGTCGCCGGTGGTGTACGTCCGGGTCGTCGCCGGCGCCGATGCGTGCGCCCGTCTGCAGAAGCAGGTCCGTGACGCCTCCGGGCCGGTCGCTCGGGACCTGCTCTTCCCCTACCACCCGCATGTCACGGTGGCGCACGGTATCGACGAGGCGGGAATGGACCGCGCGTACGAGGAGCTCGCCGGGTACGACGCGGAGTGGCCGTGCCTGGGGTTCGCGCTGTACGAGCAGGGGCCGGACGGGATTTGGCGCAAGCTGCGGGAGTTCGCCTTCGGAGGGGCCGTGGTGCCGCCGCAGGCCAGTGCACCGGCGGACGTGACGCTGCCGCTGGCTTAGGGCCTCTCTTTTGGATCAGACGGTCAGCCGGTTCTCGCGCGGTTCCCGGCGCCCCGGTCCCACGCGCGCCGGTCCCACGCGCCCCCGCCGTCCCTCATCGAACGGGTGAGTAAGCGAACGCGTTCGAGCGTGCCGTTATCTCGCGTTCGCGGGGTATCCGGAGACTGGACGAGGGCGATGAGGGGAGAGTCTGATCATGGATTGGCTGAAGAGACTCCCCGTCATCGGTCCGCTGGTCGTGAGTCTCATGACCACGCACGCCTGGCGCTCGTACGAACGCCTGGACCAGGTGAAGTGGACCCGGCTCGCGGCGGCGATGACGTTCGTCAGCTTCATCGCGCTCTTCCCGCTGCTCACCGTCGCCGCCGCGATCGCTGCCGCGACGCTCAGCCCGGCGCGGCAGGACAAGCTGCAGCACCAGGTCGCCGAGCAGTTCCCCGGCATCTCCGACCAGCTCAACATCCATGGCCTGGCCCAGAACGCCGGCACCGTCGGCGTCATCGCCGGTGTGACGCTGTTCCTCATCGGCCTCGGCTGGGTCGCCCAGATGCGGGGCTGTCTGCGCGCGGTGTGGGTACTGCCCGACAGCGACGAGAACCCCTTCCTGCGCAAGGCCAAGGACGCCGTGGTGCTGATCGGCCTCGGCGGCGCGATCCTGGTCACCTTCGCCCTCTCGGCCGTCGCCTCCGCGCTGGTCGACTGGATCGCCAAGGAGATCGGCCTCAGCAGCGGCGGCTGGGGCAGCATCCTGCTGCGCATCGCCGCCTTCGTCGTCGCCGTGCTCGCCGACCTGCTGGTCCTGCTGTACGTCCTGACCCTGCTGCCCGGGGTCGAACCCCCACGGAACCGGGTGCTGATGGCCGCCCTGATCGGCGCCGTGGGCTTCGAACTGCTCAAGCTGCTGCTCAGCGGCTATATCCAGGGCGTCGCCTCGAAGAGCATGTACGGCGCCTTCGGAGTGCCCGTGGCGCTGCTCCTGTGGATCAACTTCACCGCGAAACTCGTGCTGTACTGCGCCGCCTGGACGGCGACGCGCGGCAGCACGAACCCCTGGGTCAGGGACGGGACCGGCGGCGCACCAGGTCGGGCAGCGGCCAGCGGCGGTTGACCAGGAACACCCCCGCCGCGAGCAGCGCGAGCACGCCGCCGGTGATGCCGAGGGCCACCCCGATGCCGCGGGAGCCGTCCTTGTCCGCCGAGGCGGCCGTCTGCCCGGCGGACCCCTTGCCCGCGCTCGCGCCGGACGGCTTCGCCCCGGGCCCCGAACCGGGCTGCGCGCTCCTGGGGGCGACGAGCTCGCCCACCGGCTTCACCTTGCCGGCCGCGGAGAAGCCCCAGTCGAGCAGCCGGGCGGCCTCCCGGTAGACCTCGTTGTGATCCTTCTTCTCCGGGTTCATGACGGTGACGAGCAGCACCCTGCCATTGCGCTCGGCGACCCCGGTGTAGGTCGCTCCGGCGTTGGTGGTGTTGCCGTTCTTGACGCCGGCGATGCCCCGGTAGGGGGTGATGTCGTAGTCGCCCGACAGCAGCCTGTCGGTGTTCTGTATCTCGAAGCTCCCGCGGGACTTCTTGCCCTTCTTGACCGTGGTCGCGCCCGGGAACTGCGCCCGGACCGTCGAGCAGTACTCCCGGAAGTCCTTCTTCTGCAGCCCGGAGCGGGCGAACAGGGTCAGGTCGTACGCGGACGAGACCTGCCCCGTCTCGTCGTAGCCGTCCGGGGTGACCACGTGCGTGTCGAGGGCCTGGAGTTCCTCGGCGTGGGCCTGCATGTCCTTGACGGTCTGCCCGACGCCGTGGTTCATCGCGGCCAGCACATGCACCGCGTCGTTGCCGGAGCGCAGGAAGACGCCGAGCCACAGGTCGTGGACCGAGTAGGTCTCGTTCTCCTTGACCCCGACCAGGCTGGACCCCTCGCCCATGTCGGCCAGGTCGGAGGGGACCACCTTGTGCTGCTCGGTCTTCGGGAACCTGGGCAGCACGGTGTCGGCGAACAGCATCTTCAGCGTGCTCGCGGGGGGCAGCCGCCAGTGCGCGTTGTGGGCCGCCAGGACGTCGCCGGACTCGGCGTCGGCGACGATCCAGGAGCGCGCGGTGACGTCCTTGGGGAGCACGGGGGCACCACTGCCGAGGTTCGCCTGGGTGCCGGGCCTGCCCAGCTGCACACCGCCGACGGTCGACATCATGGCCGGAGGCGACACATCCGGGCTCCGCGTGCCCGCGAGGGCGATGGCGGGCGTGGTGGCGAGCGAGAGGGACACGGCTGCGGCGGACGCCAGCGCCAGGCGGCTCCCGGCGGGCTTCTTCCAGGTTCGCAAGGTCTTCGCGGCTCTCAAGGTCTTCGGGGTCTTCGAGGCGGACACGGACGCGAAGGTACCGGGCGCGTGCCGGGGCGTTTCGTCCGGCCCCGGCCCCGTACTCCGCGCGGGGCGTCCGGCGGACGGCCGCGATACGGGATCCATGAGGCCCAGCCGCCCGGTCTGCTGGTTCCTTCTCGGCTCCGGGTCGTGGAGCTGGGTCATCCGGATCCCTTTCTCTGCGCTGCTGAGGACGTACAACTTGATCACTGCACCAATGGCACCGGCACGGTCGGCTACCGGGAGTGACCGGCGGGCAGCCGGGATTGCGTGGTTGCGCACAGGTCTGAAGACGACGAAAAGCCCGGTTCGGATCCGAGGTCGTGCGCCCGGCTTCGAAGAACTCATGGCGGCGCGGGCCGATCAGGAACAACAGCACCGTGAGCGGTCGGCTTGCGACCCCGGCATCGTGCGGCGCCAACGCCACTGTCGTCTCTGCGAGTTCACTCCCGCTCTCTCGTACCGGCCCTTGCCGTACCGGACTGCGACGAGCCACTGGGGTGATTGAGGGTGACAACGGCCACCCCTCGCGGCGCGGATCCGGGAAACCGGCCCGGATCGGCGTTGAATCGTGCCGGCGAACCGAGCCGCCGCGCAGGAGCGGGCCGGCCGGCACGGATCTCCTGGCCCTGCACACAGTCTCGAGGGAGAGCGCATTGAGCGGGATCACCACCTTGCCGACTCCATCCGGTCCCTATCTGGACAAGGGGTTGCTCCCCTCGGACTTCTACGCCTACGAGGATCTGCTGTCGGAACGCGAGCGGGAGAAGATCGAGGCCGTCCGTGAGTTTCTCCACACGCAGGCCGCACCGATCGTCGACGACTACTGGGCCCGGGCCGAGTTCCCCTTCCAGCTGGTCGAGGGCTTCCGGGACCTGGGCCTGACGGCCTGGGCCGACCCCGACTCCGCGGAATCCAGGCCGAGCAACCTCTTCTCGGGCTTCATCGCGCTGGAGCTCGCGCACTTCGACGCCTCCTTGGCGACGTTCTTCGGCGTGCACACGGGGCTGGCGATGGGCACCGTCCTCGCCTGCGGCTCCGAGGAGCAGAAGCGGCGGTGGCTGCCGGCGATGAGCCGCTTCGAGAAGATCGGTGCCTTCGGACTGACCGAGCCGCACGGCGGCTCCGACGTGGCCGGCGGCCTGCTGACCACCGCGCGCCGCGACGGCGATGGATGGATCCTCGACGGAGCCAAGCGGTGGATCGGCAACGCGACCTTCGCCGACCTGGTCGTCATCTGGGCCCGCGATGCCGAGACGCACCATGTTCTGGGATTCGTCGTGGAGAAGGACACACCCGGGTTCACCGCGACGAAGATCGAGAACAAGATGGCGCTGCGGATCGTGCAGAACGCCGACATCGTGCTGGACGGCTGCCGCGTTCCGGAGGCCAACCGGCTGCAGAACGCGAACTCGTTCAAGGACACCGCCACGATCCTGCGCCAGACGCGCAGCGGGGTGGCGTGGGAGGCGGTGGGAGTGATGTTCGCCGCCTACGAGATCGCCCTGCAGTACGCCAAGGAGCGCGAGCAGTTCGGACGTCCGATCGCGGGCTTCCAGCTCGTGCAGGACCTGCTGGTGAAGATGCTCGGCAACGCCACTGCCTCGTGCGGAATGGTGACGCGCCTGGCCCAGCTGCAGGACGCCTCGGTCTACCGGGACGAGCAGTCCGCGCTCGCGAAGGCCCAGTGCACGGTGCGGATGCGCGAGAGCGTGGGCTGGGCGAGGGAGCTGATGGCCGGCAACGGGATCGTCCTCGACTACAAGATCGGCCGCTTCGTCGCCGACGCGGAGGCCATCTACTCGTACGAGGGCACGCGGGAGATCCAGGCCCTCATCGTCGGACGAGCCGTGACCGGCGGCCTGAGCGCTTTCGTGAGGTGACGGGCATGGCCGCCGAATCCGTCTTCACCGGCCTGAAGGTGCTCGACGCGTCGAGCTTCATCGCGGCACCGGCCGCGGCCACCGTGCTGTCCGACTTCGGAGCGGACGTCATCAAGATCGAGCCTCCGGGACGGGGCGACCCCCAGCGGATGCTGAGCTCTGTGCCGCCCAGCCCCCGGGCCGACGCCAACTACGGCTGGCACCTCACCAACCGCAACAAGCGCGGCATGGCGATCAACCTGAAGTCCCCGGCGGCCACCGAAGTACTCAAGCGGCTCGTCCAGTGGGCCGACGTGGTGATCACCAACTTCCCGCACGGAACGCGCGAGCGGCTGCACCTCGGCTACGACGAGGTCGCGGGCTGGAACCCGTCCGTCGTCTACGCCGACATCACCGGCTACGGGGACGCCGGTCCCGACGCCGGGCAGCCGGGCTTCGACGTGACCGCCGCCTGGTCGCGCAGCGGGCTGCTGGCTTCCACCAGGGACGCGGGAGCCCCGCCGACAGTGCCCGTCTGGGGCAGCGGGGACTACATGTCGGCGATCGCGATCTACGCCGCGATCGTGACCGCCCTGTACCGGCGCGAGCGGACCGGGGAAGGGGCCAGCGTCGGGACGTCGCTGCTCGCCGCGGGCATCTGGGCCACGGGAACGCTCGTGGCCGGAGCGCTCGCGGGCGGCACGCCGTTCCAGCTGCACGACCGCACGGCGCCGGCGAACCCTCTGAGCAACTCCTACCGGACCGCGGACGGCAAGTGGTTCATGCTGGCCGCCTCGTCTTCGCACTGGCCGGGACTGACCCGGGTCATCGGCCATCCCGAGCTGCTCGAGGATCCCCGGTTCGCCGGCATCGAGGGCTTCGCCGAGAACTCCGTCGCGCTGACCGGGCTGCTCGACGCCGGATTCCGCTCACAGCCCTTCGCCTACTGGAAGGACGCCCTGACCCGGGAACGTGTCACGTTCAGTCTCATCCAGAGTCCGGAGGAGGCCGCACGGGACCCGCAGCTGCGCGCGAACGACATCGTCGTACCGATGGAGGGGGTCAGCGGGATGGAGTACACCATCAATGCCCCGGTCAACGTGCGCGGCGTCGAGAAGGTCCCGGCCAGGCGGGCCCCGGACCTGGGCGAGCACAACGACGAGATCCTCGCCGAGCTCGGATTCGGCCCCGCCGAGATCGCCGAGCTGTCCGCCCAGGGAGCGATCCCCCCACGATGAGCCTTTCCTGAGCCGGACGAAAGGACCTGAGCGGGACCGGCGAAGCGATTCCAGCGGAGCGCTCAGTCGCTCTCGCGGCGTGACGCGCGGATCCCGCGGAGGCCGATGACACCGATGACGGTTCCCAGGGCGAAGGAGACGACCGCCAGCGTCAGGTGAACCCAGAGGTAGGCCGTGGGCTTGCCGTGGTCGAAAGCGAGCCCGCTCGCGTCCGCGAAGAGGTTCTTGGTGAAGGTGACCCAGATCACCCATGACCACACGCCGAACGCCGCGAGGAACCAGGAGACGGGTCGAGTGAGCTTCATGAATCGTCCTTCGGGCGGAGAGGTTGGTGCCCTGCCAGTATGTGACCCGCACCGGCGCGGGCGACGGCTGGGGGCGGGTCCCGGCAGTCCGCGAACGCCGGAAAACAGGGGAAAAATGCGTCACGGTAAGTTCTTTCTCATCTCAACAAATCCCTCTTCCCCCGGATGAAACTCCTGTGATTAGGTGATCTACGCCACTGGGGAGTGGCGTGCGCTGAGGGCCTGGGGAGGGGCGCCGATGCGATCGGCTCGCATGCGGATTCTCGCGATCGTGCTGGTACTTGCGGCTGCGGGAGTCGGCGGGTGGCAACTGCTGCCGGCCAAGGAGAACACCAACAAGACCATCACGGTCGGCACGTCGGACGCCGTGACATCACTCGATCCGGCGGGAGCCTACGACGCGGCGTCCTGGGCGTTGTACAGCAGCGTCTTCCAGTCGCTGATGACCTTCGAATCGGACGGGGTCGAACCCGTCCCGGACGCCGCCGGCAGCTGTCAGTTCGTGGGCACGGACCTGAAGACGTACCGCTGCACCCTCCGCAAGGACCTGACGTTCCCGAGCGGGCGCGCCGTGACCGCGGAGGACGTCAAGTACTCCTTCGACCGGGTCAAGCGCATCAACTCGCTCGTGGGCCCGGCGTCCGTGCTGGAGACCCTGCGTTCGGTGGACGCGAGCGGGCTCGTCGTCACCTTCCATCTGGTCTCGCCCGATGCCACGTTCCCGTTCAGGGTGGCCACCGGCGCCGGTTCGATCGTCGACCGCACCAAGTACCCGGCCAACGCGTTGCGGACCGACAACGCGGTCGACGGGAGCGGGCCGTACACCCTGACGGCGTACACGAAGAACAAGGAGGCCGACCTCGCGCCGAACCCGCACTACCGGGGCGATGTCAAGAACACCGGCCGTCCCGTCGTGATGCGCTACTACGCCGACTCCGCCGCCCTGGAGAAGGCGTGGAAGGCGAAGGACGTCGACGTCGCCACGCAGCAGCTGCCGCCCTCGATGCTGGCCGGTCTCTCACCGAGCGACCCGAATCAGCGGGTCAGCGAGGCGGACAGCGCGGAGATCCGCAATCTGGTCCTGAACACCAACGCAGGCTCGCCGTTCCACGACCTTCACGTCCGTCAGGCCGCCGCCACGCTGGTCAACCGCGAGGAACTGGTCGACAAGGTGTACGACAACACCACCGACCCGCTGTATTCGCTCATCCCGGCGGGCATCACCGGGCACACCACCTCGTTCTTCGACGCGTACCCCAAGCCCAGTACGAGCAAGGCCCGCGCCCTGCTCACCGAAGCGGGAGTACAGCTGCCCGTCCACCTCACCTACGGCTACGCCAAGAGCACCGGTGTCGCCACCGACGAGGCCACCGAGCTGAAGCGGCAGCTCGAAGCGGGCGGATTGTTCAAGGTGGACCTCAAGGGGTACGAGTGGACCACCTTCCAGAAGGTGTACGCGAGCGGCAAGCTCGACGCGTTCGCCATCGGCTGGGTCGCCGACTTCCCCGACCCCGACACCTTCGGCGCCCCGCTCATCGGCACCGGCAACAGCATGAAGAACGGCTACAGCAACAAGGACGTCGACAATCTGATCCTGGACAGCCAGCGGTACTCGGACCGCAGCCGGACCTCCGCCGACTTCCAGCAGATCCAGGAGAAAGTGGCCCGCGACGCTCCGGTGATTCCCCTGTGGCAGCGCAAAGAGTACGTGGTCACCAGCGAGGACATCGGCGGCGGACAGTATCTGTCGGACGGCACCGGCGTCTTCCGGCTGTGGCGGCTGAGCTGGATCTGACGGTTCGGCAGGGGGTGGCGGAGGGAGTGCCTAGACGGGCTGCTGCCTTCGCCGTCCAGCGTCGAGGATCTCCGCGACATCCAGGGTGACCTTGGCGCCGAGGGAGTCGGGGAGGGTGGCCAGTTCGCCGGGGGCATGGACGCGGTGGGTGGTGTAGTCGCCGTCTCGCGGGTCGGTGAGGATGTGGACGCTCTGGTGCTGTCTGTTGACGATGACGTACACCGGGACCCCGGCGTGGGCGTATGCGGCGACCTTGGCGCGCAGATCATTCTGGTGATTGCTGGAGGTCACCTCCAGCACGAGGCGGAAGGCCAGGGGGTCGTAGCAGTTGTTCTCGACGAGGTGTTCCTCGAAGTCGGCATCGATGACGGCCAGGTCGGGGATGGAGCAGTCCTCGCCGGAGCGGAGCCACAGGCCGATTCCTTGGAGCACCGCCGTCTCGCCGTCGTCGAGACCTGCCGTGATGAACGGGCGCATGAGCGTGGTCAGCGCGCGAGCGTGGGCGCCGTCCCGTGGCGGAGACAACAGGATCAGGCCTCCGATGATCTCGACTCGGTAGCCCGGGAGGCGGTCCATGATCCGGTTCGACCTCATCGATCAGTGAATCGTCATGAGGCCGCTCGACAGCTGCTGCTGACATCGGGTGCCTCCTGGGCGCTGGTGTCGAGAGCATCATCGTAGGCGGGGGACCCCGGATTCGTCCCGATCACGATGCTTCACCCGATCGTGGCGCGCACGGCTGAGGGCCCCCGTTTCAGTGGAAACGGGGGCCCTCAGCCGTCGAACAGGAAGACGTACCTCAGAAGCGGCGCGTGATCAGCGCCCGCTTCACCTCCTGGATCGCCTTCGTGACCTCGATGCCACGCGGGCAGGCGTCCGTGCAGTTGAACGTCGTGCGGCAGCGCCACACGCCGTCCTTGTCGTTCAGGATCTCCAGACGCTGCTCGCCGGCCTCGTCACGCGAGTCGAAGATGAAGCGGTGCGCGTTGACGATGGCCGCCGGGCCGAAGTACTGGCCGTCGTTCCAGAACACCGGGCACGACGACGTGCAGGCGGCGCACAGGATGCACTTCGTGGTGTCGTCGAAGCGCTCGCGGTCCTCCGCCGACTGCAGACGCTCGCGCGTCGGCTCGTTGGTGCCCTTCGTGATCAGGAAGGGCATCACGTCCCGGTACGCCTGGAAGAACGGCTCCATGTCCACGACGAGGTCCTTGAGGACCGTGAGGCCCTTGATGGGCTCGACCGTGATCGGCTTCTCGGGGTTGATGTCCTTGATCAGCGTCTTGCAGGCCAGACGGTTCTTGCCGTTGATCCGCATGGCGTCCGAGCCGCAGATGCCGTGCGCGCAGGAGCGGCGGAACGTCAGCGTGCCGTCGATGTCCCACTTGATCTTGTGCAGACCGTCGAGGACGCGCTCCTTGGGGTCGATCTCCAGCTGGAAATCTTCCCAGGTCGCCTCCGCCGAGACCTCCGGGTTGAACCGGCGGATCCGGAAGGTGACCGTGATGTAGGGAGAGGCCTTCGCGTCCGCCTCCACCTTGTCCATAACGGGCGTTGCCATCAGTACTTACGCTCCATCGGCTGGTAGCGGGTCTGGACGACGGGCTTGTAGTCGAGCCGGATGGACTCGGTACCGTCGTCGCCCACCTCGCGGTACGCCATGGTGTGGCGCATGAAGTTGACGTCGTCGCGGTTCGGGTAGTCCTCGCGGTAGTGACCGCCGCGGGACTCCTTGCGGGCCAGCGCCGAGACCGCCATGACCTCGGCCAGGTCCAGCAGGTTGCCGAGCTCGACGGCCTCCAGCAGGTCCGTGTTGTACCGCCTGCCCTTGTCCTGGATCGCCACGTTCTTGTAGCGCTCCCTGAGCTCGGCGATCTTCTCGACGGCCGTCTTGATCGTCTGCTCGGTGCGGAACACCATGACGTTCGCGTCCATGGTCTCCTGCAGCTCGCGCCGCAGCTCCGCCACGCGCTCGGTGCCCGTCGAGGCCCGCAGGCTCTCGATCTGGCCGATCACGAGCTCCGCAGGGTTCTCCGGCAGCTCGACGTACTGCGCCGTCTGCGAGTACTCCGCCGCGGCGATGCCCGCACGGCGCCCGAAGACGTTGATGTCCAGCAGGGAGTTGGTGCCCAGACGGTTGGCGCCGTGGACGGACACGCAGGCGACCTCGCCGGCCGCGTACAGGCCCGGGACCACCGTGGTGTTGTCCGACAGGACCTCGCCCTCGACGTTCGTCGGGATGCCGCCCATCGCGTAGTGCGCGGTCGGCTGGATCGGGATCGGGTCCGTGTACGGCTCGATGCCCAGGTAGGTGCGGGCGAACTCGGTGATGTCGGGCAGCTTGGCGTCCAGCTGCTCCGGCGGCAGGTGGGTGAGGTCCAGGTAGACGTGGTCACCCTCGGGGCCGCAGCCGCGGCCCTCGCGGATCTCCGTGTAGATGGAGCGGGACACGACGTCACGCGACGCCAAGTCCTTCATCACCGGCGCGTACTTCTCCATGAAGCGCTCGCCGTCCTTGTTGCGGAGAATGCCGCCTTCACCGCGCGCACCCTCGGTCAGGAGGATGCCCATGCGCCAGATGCCGGTCGGGTGGAACTGGAAGAACTCCATGTCCTCCAGCGGCAGGCCACGGCGGTACACCGCCGCCTGGCCGTCACCCGTCAGGGTGTGCGCGTTCGACGTCACCTTGAAGAACTTGCCGCAGCCGCCGGACGCGTAGATCACGGCCTTCGCCTGGAAGACGTGGATCTCGCCGGTCGCCAGCTCGTACGCCACCACGCCGGCCGACTTCGTGACGCCGTCGACCTCGGTGATCAGCTGGTCCAGGACGTAGAACTCGTTGAAGAACTCCACGCCCTCCTTGACGCAGTTCTGGTACAGCGTCTGGAGGATCATGTGGCCGGTGCGGTCGGCCGCGTAGCAGGAGCGGCGGACCGGGGCCTCGCCGTGGTTGCGGGAGTGGCCGCCGAAGCGGCGCTGGTCGATCCGGCCCTCGGGCGTCCGGTTGAACGGCAGGCCCATCTTCTCCAGGTCGAGGACCGAGTCGATGGCCTCCTTCGCCAGGATCTCGGCGGCGTCCTGGTCGACCAGGTAGTCACCGCCCTTGACCGTGTCGAAGGTGTGCCACTCCCAGTTGTCCTCCTCCACGTTGGCGAGCGCGGCGGCCATGCCGCCCTGCGCGGCGCCCGTGTGGGAGCGGGTCGGGTAGAGCTTCGTCAGCACGGCGGTGCGGCTGCGCTTGGTCGCCTCGATCGCGGCGCGCATGCCGGCGCCGCCGGCGCCGACGATGACGGTGTCGTACTTGTGGATCTTCATGATTCTCGCAGCCCCGTGCCTAGCGGATGTTCGGGTCGAAGGTGAAGATCACCAGCGTGCCCAGCAGGATGGTGAACACCGTCGCGGTGTACAGCAGGCCCTTCAGCCACAGACGGGTGCTCGCGTGCTCCGCGTAGTCGTTGACGACGGTACGCAGGCCGTTGGCGCCGTGCAGCATGGCGAGCCACAGCATCGCGAGGTCCCACAGTTGCCACCAGGGGGAGGCCCAGCGGCCGGCCACGAAGGCGAAGCCGATCTTGGAGACACCGCCGTCCAGCACGAGCTGGATCAGCAGGTGGCCGATGACCAGGACGACCAGGACGATGCCGGACAGGCGCATGAACAGCCAGCCGTACATCTCGAAGTTGCCGCGGGTCGACTTGGGGGTCTTGACCGTCCGCTTGCGCGGGGGCTCGATGAACGGCGCCGGGTTGTCGACGTCGTACAGCGAGGCGCCCTCGACGGGGCCGATGCCCGAGGCGGTGGTTTCAGTCGTGGACATGCGCGTCAGCTCCCGAACACTTCACGAGCGGCGTGGCCGAGGACGGGGTAGATGGCCCCGATCATCAGCAGGACCCAGACGCCGACGACGGTCCAGAGCATCTGCTTCTGGTAGCGCGGGCCCTTCGACCAGAAGTCGACGGCGATGACGCGGAGGCCATTGAGCGCGTGGAAGAGGATGGCGGCGACGAGGCCGTACTCCAGGCACGCGACGATCGGCGTCTTGTACGTGGCCACGACCTTGTCGTAGGCCTCTGGGGAGACACGGACGAGTGCGGTGTCCAACACGTGTACGAACAGGAAGAAGAAGATGAGGACGCCGGTGACTCGGTGAGCCACCCAGGACCACATTCCTTCCCGGCCGCGGTACAGCGTTCCAGCCGGCACGGAAGAACCCTCCGGGAGCGGGGACTAGGGCCGCGCCGGCTTCTGTGTCGGTCGGGCCCGGCCGGGTACGGTCCACCGGCCCCCAGCATCGTAGCGACGTGTTGTCCTGACTCTTACGGCGGCCCTACCTATGTGATCAAACTGGCAATCAAACGAGCACGGACGGGCTATTGGCCGGTCGGATATTCCACCCGTGTTCCACCCGGGTGGACGCCTCAGTGGGCGTGTTCCGTCCGCGCGGGCGCGCCCGAGTAGTCGCGCACCAGGCGGATCAGCCTGCCCCGCGCCAGGCGTCGCAGCTCGTCCGCCGCCAGCGGGCGCTCGTCCTCGGGATCGTTCGCCAATCGTGACCGGATGGCTGCCAGTACCCGGTCGGCCGCCTCGTCGGGTGACACATCGTCCAGACAGATGACGAATACGTGTCCGAAACGGCTTTCGTAGGCGGCGTGGGCCGCGCTCAGGGCGGTACGTGCGGCCGAGTAGATGTCGGCCGGGAGCGGGGTGATCGACTCGCAGGACAGCGCCTCGGCGAGGTCGGAGGGTGCGAGGTCGTACGCCGCCTCGTCGGCCGCGGCGAGCAGCGAGTCCAGGTCCGGGTAGGGCCGGTGGTCGGCCACGCGGCACGCCCAGCGCAGGCTGCCGCAGCAGGCGAGCAGGGCGCGCCGGACGTCGTCGGCGGGCGCGGCGTTGAACCGCTCGAGGCCGGCGGGGACCTGGGAGCGGCGTTGCGCCGGCAGGGTGGCGGAGCCGGGGAGATGCGGAAGACGGTGCGAAGGCAGCGTGGGTCCTCGGCGTGAGGCGGCGTGTCGTCGTGGGGACGGCACGTGGGGATCGGCAGGGGAAGGTGCGGGAGTGCGCGGCCACGTTATCCGTGGCGGTCGGGGCGCCGTCCAACGGCTGACCGGATTTCACCCGGATGGGAGAGTTTCGCGGCGGTTGCTGGACGGGTGAGGGGCCCCTGAAGTGAACAGGGGGGCAACCTGGATTGGCCGAAAACGCTCTCATTCGAACTCCGCTGCGACAGGGCGTGGTGTCCCTGTGACACTCCCGGTAGGTTGCACGCAGTAAGGGGAAGTACGGGCTCCGTAGATGTGAGGCGCCCCCGAAGCGGCGTTTCGAGGAGGCGTGATGAGTCTGGTGGACCTGATCGCGGGGGCCGATGAGCGTGCGCTCGCGGCGAGCGGGCTGGCTTGTTTGGATCGGTGTGTTCCGCTTCTCGGGGGTGACGACGAGGTCCTGCGCCCGCTGTGGGCGAGCCTCGTCGAGGGCCATGAGTGGGAGGAACGGCTCACGAAGGCGCGGGCCGAACTGGCGGACGCGGACAAGACGGAGGGCGAAGCGGAGTGCGCCTCGGAGGCCGAGGCCGCGCAGCTCGCCCGCCGCATGCTCGATGAGGTTCCCGCCCGGCCCTCCGCCGACGCCGTACGAGAGTGGGCCGACGCCTGCTCGGTGGCCGCGCTCCGGATCCACCGGCTGCTGGACCCCACCGACAACGACGACGAGTCCTCGGCGGCCGCGCGCCGAGAGGGCCGCACGGACGGCATGTCGCCGCTCGTCGCCGCCGAACTGCGGCGCCAGGCGGCCATTCTGGAACTGGTCACGAGCCATGGCACGACCGGGCTGCGGCAGGCCCTGGACCTGTCGACCGAGGGCCGCCGGGTGCTGCGGGCCGTGGTCTCCCGGCGGGCGCGCGGCCGCGCGTAGGCAGTGGTGGGCGGTGTCGCGCCCTGGGCGCTTCCCGCCTGTGTGGACCGGCCCGCGTAAACCCGGTCCGTGCAAGGATCCTGTGGCCGTCCTGTAGCGCCGTGCGGCGGTCCTGCGCCGGTGTGGGAAACCCCTTCCGAACGGCGTGACGCGCGGCGCCCGGCGGACGCTCTTCCGGTTGTGAACGCAACTGAGGTGATCAGGCCCCACGCCGCGAACAAGCCTGCGCGCTGGGCCGCCGACGTCGTCACGGCCATGCGCGAGGGCGCCCGGCTGCGGCTCGACTACTCCGCGCAGAGCCTGTGGCGGGTGGACCGGACGATCGAGGAGATACGGAGTCAGGGCGCGCCGTACGCCGCCGTGGAGACCGTGCTGCGCGGGTTCGGGGCGTACGCGGGCGAGGTGGTGGTGCGGCTGACCGGCGGAGAGTGGTGGGCGACCGGCGGCGACCACTGGGTGCGCACGCCGGACGGCCGGCTGTGGGACCCCGTCGACGAGGCCCGCCGCTGCTACCGGGGCGACGGCTCGCTGCGGCTGCTGTGCCGGGACGCGGTGCGTGGCGCCGGGGCCTGAGGCTCCTCCGGGCGGACGTGGCCGTGTGGCGGCCAGTGACGTTTCCCCGTGCGCCGACGCTGATGCCCCTGGGGGGCGTGGTCCGAACGGAGTGGGCCACGTCCGGGGACGCGGGACCGATCGCCACGGACGAGGACAGCGTTGGGCCAGGGAGGGGAGCCCCGCCGCGCGGGGGCGCACGACGCGGAGCTGGGTCCGGCCGTCGCTCGCGCGCAGCAGGGGGACGAGACCGCCTTCGCGGTCGCCTACCGGATCGTGCAGCCGGGGCTGCTCGGCTATCTGCGCGGGCTGGTCGGTGACGACGCGGAGGACGTGGCGTCCGACGCCTGGCTGGAGATCGCCCGCGATCTGACCCGCTTCAGGGGCGACGGTGCGGGCTTCCGCGGCTGGACGGCGACCATCGCCCGGCATCGGGCGCTGGACCATCTGCGCCGCCGGCGTGTCCGCCCGCGGTCCACCACGCTCGACAGCGACGTCCTCGATCTGCCCGGCGGCCACGACACCCACGACGAGGCGCTGGAGTCCCTCTCCACCGCGCATGCGCTGAAGCTGATATCCCGGCTGCCGCGCGACCAGGCGGAGGCGGTGCTGCTGCGCGTGGTCGTCGGCCTCGACGCGCCCGCGGCCGGCCGTGTGCTCGGAAAGAGACCCGGCGCGGTCCGTACCGCCGCCCACCGGGGACTGAAGCGGCTGGCGCGCGAGTTCGGGACCCCGGGTGTGACGGATGGCGGCGCGGGGACGCTGGGGGAGCCGGAATGAGCGCGAGCCCGGCAGGGTCAGGGACGGGCACGGTCATGGGCGAACGGTGGCGCGCGCCCCCGCCGCCTTCCGGGAGGCGCGCGGGGAGCACCAGCGCGCGCGGCCCGTGCGTATCCGGCGGTGCGACGACTGGCGCCCGCGTGCGCGGCGCGGTTCGGGGCGCACGCCGCGCACCCTGCTCGTGGTGCTCCCGGGCGGCGCGTTCGGCGGGGGCCGCCGTCGCTTCCCGGCGAAACCCGCCCACGAACGCCAGGCCCACTGCGAAGCCCGTGCGGAGCATCGGCGAAGAAGTCCGCGCGAACCGGTGAAGAAGCGGAGCGGATAGGCGGAACGGAGTAAGAAGGGGGAGAGAAGACGCGCACCGTCCCCGCGGGACCGGGCGCCGGCCGGACCGCTCAACGCGCGGGCTCCTGGCCTTAGATGGCAACGACCGGGGCCACCACCCCCCACAGGAGAGGCCCCGGCCGTCGCGCGTCACGGGTCGCGCGGCGGCCCGTACTCTCTACAGCGCCGTGGATGCGTTTTGTGTCACACCTCGCCGCGTCACGGGTTGGTTGCACATTGTACGAACATGGACGTGGACCGGTTTCACGCCGTAACGTGCCTTTCGCGCCGACCGCGGACGACCAGTAAAACGGGTGATACAACCGCCGCAGACCACGAGCGGACTCAGACCGCACCAACGATGAGGAATCACGAGAGCGAGAATCCGTTCCGCGCGAGCGGTGCCGGATCGGGCGCACGGAGGGGCAGTTCGGGGTGCTGGCGGACGACGCGGAGCTGACGGCCGCGGTGCTAGCGGCACAGGACGGGGACGAGGCCGCGTTCCGGACCGTGTATCGAGCAGTGCATCCGAGGCTGCTGGGGTACGTACGGACACTGGTCGGCGACCCTGACGCGGAGGACGTCGCCTCCGAGGCGTGGCTCCAGATCTCGCGTGACCTCGACCGGTTCAGCGGTGACGCCGACCGGTTCCGCGGCTGGGCGGCCAGGATCGCCCGCAACCGCGCGCTCGACCACATACGCATGCGCGGGCGGCGCCCGGCGGTGGGCGGCGACGAGACGGAACTGACCGGGAGGGCGGCCGAGTCGGACACCGCCGGTGAGGCGTTGGAGGCGCTCGCCACAGGACGTGCCCTTTCCCTCATAGCGCAGCTCCCGCAGGACCAGGCGGAGGCCGTCGTGCTGCGCGTGGTCGTGGGCCTCGACGCCAAGACCGCCGCCGAGACGCTCGGCAAGCGCCCGGGAGCCGTGCGCACCGCGGCGCACCGCGGCCTGAGGCGCCTCGCGGAGCTGATCGGCCCGGGCGCGGAGGGGGATCCGGAATCGGTGGGCGCTCTCGGCGCGATGCCACCCCAGAGAGGCGCCCACCGGCGCACGGTGACGTCCGCCGGTGTGACGCATATGCGTTCGCGGACGCAGAAGGACATGTGATGGCCGACGAGCAGCACAGATGGCTGAGTAGTGACGCGGCGGAGCAGGTGCTGCGTGGGGAGCCGCTGAACTTCGTCGACGACGACACCCGCGCCCGCGCCGACAGGCTCACCGAGGCCCTCGACGCACTCGTCCCGGCACCCCCGCGGGCCGGTGCCGAACTCCCGGGCGAGGCCGCCGCGCTGGCCGCGTTCCGCGCCGCGCGCGAGGCCCGGACAGTGGACGCGGCGTCCGCCGATGGCCGGGGTGCCCACGGGCACCACGCGGTTGAGGCCGCGGACGCCGGGCTGGTCCGCCTCGGGCGTCCCGTCGCGGACCGCCGCAAGGCTCGCTTCGGCCGCCCCCTGCGCCTCGGCCTCGCCGCGGCGATGGCCGCCGGGATGATCAGCGGAGTCGCCGTAGCGGCCGGAAGCGGAGTGCTGCCGACGCCGTTCAGCGACGATCCGGGGCCCGCCGCGTCCGTGTCGACGGACGCGACCGCGCGACAGTTGGTGAACTCCCCGACGCCCGGCACGAACGAGGCCGACGGCCTGCCGACACGGCCGGCGGACCCGGGCGGCGTCAGTGGCGTGCCGACGGGGGACGGCTCCTCGGCCGGCGAGGCGAGCGGCGGCTCCATGGCCACCGGCCGGCCCGGCTTCGAGGGCACGCACGACACCACGGGCCGTAGCCAGGAGTGGTGGGCGTCCGTGCGCTCCGCCTGCCGCGACATGGCCGGGGGCAAGGACGTCGGCGCACAGCGGATGCGCGGTCTGGAAGACGCGGCAGGCGGCAGCGGACGGGTGAAGACGTTCTGCAAGCTCGCTCTCGGCGACCACGGCGGTCCGGGCTCCGGAGGCAGCCACGGTTCCGGTGGCGACGGGGACGGCAGGGGCCACCACGGCGGCGACGGTGACCAGGGCGGTGACCACAGTGGCGGCGATGACGGCGAGGGCCACATATGGCCGGGCGGCAACGGCATGGCCAGCCCTCTGCCGGGCGCATTCCACCCTCTGGCTCCGCTCGTGCCGGGTGGGACGAAGTACCCGAGCCCGTCGTTCAGCGCGCCGCGGCCTTCCGGGACCAGCACCTCAGCGGGCTGAGCCACGCCCCACCGACCCCCATCCGACCTGCGGTTTTCTGGGTTCCCAGAAATTTCTCGCGGTGGGTGTGACACTTTCGGGCGCCGAGGCGCAGTACTGAGTGAGCCGACTGGTCATCGGCTGCCGCACAGAGCCGGGGTTCCCCCCGTACCCACGGCTCAGTGCACCTCGGCGCGGGCGGGACACGTTCCCCCGGTCCCGCCCGCGCCCCGCACATGGCTGCTGTCACCAGTAGACGACCACCTTGTCGCCGGTCCGCACCTGGGAGAACAGCGCGGAGACGGCCGCCTCGTCCCGTACGTTCACGCATCCGTGCGAACCCCCGGCGTATCCGCGTGCCGCGAAGTCGTACGAGTAGTGCACCGCCTCGCCCCCGCTGAAGAACATCGCGTAGGGCATGGGCGAGTGGTAGAGCGTGGACACATGGTGGCGCGACTTCCAGTAGACGTGGAACACCCCCTCGCGGGTGGGTGAGTACTGGGTGCCGAAGCGGACCGCCATGGTCGAGAGTGTCCGTCCGTCGACCATCCAGCGCAGCGTCCGGCTCCTCTTGCTGATGCACAGCACCCGGCCCGTCATACAGCGAGGATCCGGAGCCGCGGCGGGCTGACCGCCCATCAGGTACAGCTCCCATGTGCCGGGCTTGCGCGTCATCCGCAGCAGCCTCTGCCAGGTGACGGAGTCGACCTGCCCCGTCCGCGGCAGTCGGCGCTTGCCCTGGAAGCCCTTGACGGCGTTCTCGGTCAGGTCGTCGTACGTCCCGGTCGGGCCGTCGAACAGCCAGTCGGCTTGACGCAGCCGGGCCTGGAGCTTGCGCACGCCCGGACCCGAGTCGTCCCGCTTCCACAGGGCGCCGGGTGAGGGCTTCGGCTTGGTGACCGCCCCGCCGGTGGCGGGCGAGGAGTGCGGGATCCCGATGTGTACCGCGGAACGCTGCCCGCCCTTCGCGTCCGCGGGCCCCGCCGTGCAGCCGGCGACCGCGGTGACCGCGGCGAGCGCGGCGAGCGCACAGCCCCAGGCTGCCACGGCCGTCCGACTTCCCATGCCCTTGCCGCGCATGCCCACCCCCGTCGTCTCACCGGTCCCGGTGTCCCGCCGTGTCACCTGAGATGCTCCCCACGCGTGACCGCTCGCGAACCAAGGGGCATGGTTGTGAGCACGGGGCATGGCTGTGAGTCAGGAGCCCAGGCCACCAGAGACGGGTATCGAGGGAACGCGGAGGCACACAACATGGCGCGCGAGTCGGAGTCCGGACTGCCCATCGAGCCGGTGTACGGGCCGGACCACCTCAACGGCTGGGACCACCGCGAGAAGGTGGGGGAACCGGGGGCATACCCGTTCACGCGCGGCGTCTACCCGTCGATGTACACCGGGCGGCCCTGGACGATGCGCCAGTACGCCGGTTTCGGCACGGCGGTGGAGTCGAACGCGCGCTACAAGCAGCTGATCGCCCACGGCACGACGGGACTGTCGGTCGCCTTCGATCTGCCCACCCAGATGGGCCACGACTCCGACGCGCCGATCGCGCACGGCGAGGTCGGCAAGGTGGGTGTCGCGATCGACTCGGTAGACGACATGCGGATCCTGTTCGACGGCATCCCGCTGGACAAGGTGTCGACGTCGATGACGATCAACGCACCGGCGGCCCTGCTGCTCCTGCTGTACCAGCTGGTGGCCGAGGAACAGGGCGTCGAGGCCGGCCGGCTGACGGGCACGATCCAGAACGACGTCCTGAAGGAGTACATCGCGCGCGGGACGTACATCTTCCCGCCCAAGCCCTCACTGCGCCTGATCGCGGACATCTTCAAGTACTGCAAGGCCGAGATCCCGAAGTGGAACACGATCTCGATCTCCGGCTACCACATGGCCGAGGCGGGGGCGTCTCCCGCGCAGGAGATCGCGTTCACGCTCGCGGACGGCATCGAGTACGTGCGTACGGCCGTCGCGGCGGGCATGGACGTGGACGACTTCGCTCCGCGGCTGTCCTTCTTCTTCGTGGCGCGCACGACGATCCTGGAGGAGATCGCCAAGTTCCGCGCGGCCCGGAGGATCTGGGCCCGGGTGATGAGGGACGAGTTCGGGGCGAAGAACCCGAAGTCGCTCATGCTGCGCTTCCACACCCAGACGGCGGGTGTCCAGCTCACGGCGCAGCAGCCGGAGGTGAACCTGGTCCGGGTCGCCGTCCAGAGCCTGGCCGCAGTGCTCGGCGGCACCCAGTCGCTGCACACGAACTCCTTCGACGAGGCCATCGCGCTGCCCACGGACAAGAGCGCGCGCCTGGCCCTGCGCACCCAGCAGGTCCTGGCCTACGAGACCGATGTGACGGCGACGGTCGACCCCTTCGCGGGCTCGTACGTGATGGAGAGGATGACGGACGACGTCGAGGCGGCGGCGCTGGAGCTGATGCAGCGGGTGGAGGACCTCGGTGGCGCGGTGGCGGCGATCGAGCAGGGCTTCCAGAAGAACGAGATCGAGCGCAGCGCCTATCGCGTCGCCCTGGAGACGGACTCGGGCGAACGGGTCGTCGTCGGCGTCAACCGCTTCCAGCTGGACGAGGAGGAGCCGTACGAGCCGCTGCGCGTCGACCCGGCGATCGAGGCCCAGCAGGCGGAGCGCCTCGCGAGGCTGCGCGCCGAGCGGGACCAGGGAGCGGTCGACGCGGCCCTCGCGGAGCTGAGGAAGGCGGCGGAGGGCACGGACAACGTTCTGTACCCCATGAAGCAGGCCCTCAAAGCCCGCGCCACGGTGGGCGAGGTGTGCAACGCGCTGCGGGAGGTCTGGGGGTCGTACGTGCCCTCGGACGTCTTCTGACCTGCCCTTGGCCGGAGTGTGCCGCTGCCGCGGAGCGTCGGTGTCGGCGTCGGTTCTGCGTCGGCATCGTTCGCGACGGCGGCCGGCGGTCTCGCCCACTGGGACCCGAGGCAGCGGTGTCAGACCCCCGTGCGAGACTCCTTTCCATGTTCGGCGTCATCGACCTTCCCACCTACCTGGCAGGACTCGTTCTGATCGTCCTCCTCCCAGGGCCCAACTCGCTGTACGTCCTCTCCGTCGCGGCCCGCCGCGGGGTGCGGTCCGGATATACCGCCGCGGCGGGTGTCTGGTGCGGGGACACCGTGCTGATGACGCTGTCCGCGGCCGGGGTCGCCTCGCTGCTGAAGGCGAACGCCGTGCTGTTCGGGATCGTGAAGTACGCGGGCGCCGCCTATCTGACCTGGCTCGCGATAGGGATGCTGCGGGCCGCCTGGGGGATGTGGCGTGCCCGGCGGGAGCAGGCCGAGGAGACGGACCCGGGCACGGGCGGGGCCCCCGCCGAGGAGCGGCCCTTCCGCCGCGCCCTGGTCGTCAGCCTGGTCAACCCCAAGGCGATCCTGTTCTTCGTCGCCTTCTTCGTGCAGTTCGTCGACCCCGGGTACGCCTACCCGGCCCTGTCCTTCGTCGTGCTCGGCGCCTTCGCCCAGCTCGTCAGCGTCCTTTATCTGAGCGCACTGATATTCAGCGGTACGCGCCTCGCGGATGCGTTCCGCCGCCGCAAGCGGCTGTCGGCGGGAGCCACCTCGGCCGCGGGCGCCCTCTTCCTGGGTTTCGCGGTCAAGCTGTCGATGGCGAGCACCTGAGCCGTCCTCAAGGGGCCGGGCAGGCGGCGACCCGCGCCGCGTACTCAGCCGGCCCCTCGGCGGTCTCGCCCGCCCGGCCCGCACAGCCGTCCGGGCGGATCAGGAGGACGCCGGTTCCGCGGGCCGTGCGGGCGGCGTACGGGGGCGGCTGAGCCGCCCCCGAACCGCGTCATCGTGCCGTGGCGTGCCTGTTCGCGCGGGCGGTGCGGATCGCCCGGGTTACCAGGGGCGGCAGCAGATCGACGGCGAGGCGGCGGGCGCGGCTGCGGCCGTGTCCGCTTGTGCGCTGCGGCGCGGCGGGCGCGGGCCTGGGGGAGAGGGGCTCCGGCGTCGCGGGTGCGGGAGCCTCTGCGTGGCGGGAGGCCGGGAAGTCCGGGGCTCGCATGCCCTTCTTGGACTTGACGCGCACGAGGCGGTGCCCGGCCGCATGCTGGACGCTGAGGTGGAGGTCGTCGCGCCCCCGCACCATCGTCAGCAGCTGCTCCTGGACCGGCTCGGGATCGTCCCAGGTCGCGTACAGCTTCTGGGTGCTGAGGCAGACGGGGCGCAGTCCGTTGTTGAGCACCGCTTCCCAGACGGCCACGGAGACGCCGGGAGTGTGCTCCGAGCGGAAGTCGTCGAGGACGACGACTCCGCCGGGCAGCAGCGCGTCACGGGCGGCAGTGATGTCGTCGCGCACATGCTCGTACAGATGTGAGCCGTCGATGTGTACGAACCGGCAGGAGCGAGCGGCGACCTCGCCCGGCACCAGGGAGCTGGGGCCCTGGAGGACACGGGGGAGCGCGGTGTGGAAGGAGAGGTAGTTCTCCTCGAAGGCACGCCGGGTCAGCGAGCTGTAGGACTTGGTCGCCTCCGCGTTGTTGGCCTCGTCCGGCGCGTCGCCCTCGAAGAGGTCGCACACCGTGAACCGCTCGCCGTCCTGAAGGTGGAGACCGGTGAATATCGCGCTCTTGCCCATGTACACCCCGACCTCCAGCAGGTCGCCCCGCAGCCCCGCGGACTCCTGCCGTTCCAGGAACCATGCGAAGAGCGTCTGGTCGAGCACGGGGAACCACCCGGGGACGTCGTCGAGCCGGTGGGGCGGTCGGATCGTTTCTGCTGCTGTCGCCATGAGGACGTAGCACTCCTTTGTGCTGGTTCGAACAGAGCTTGCGCGGGACTGTTCAGCGTCTGCCCGTGGATACTCGCCCAAACGTGCGATGAGGTGAACGGCGGGCCAACTCCCCGGGGTGAAGCTCTACAGCGGCCGGGACAGGACCGTGCGCAGCTTCGGAGTCAGCCAGTTCTCCACGTACCGGTTCAGCAGCCACGCCAGCAGCAGCATGAGGGCGGCCGTCAGCAGGAAGGTGCCGTACGACGGGATGCCGAGCGTCTGGTGCAGCACCTTGATGACGACCCAGCCCAGATGCTCGTGGACGAGGTAGAAGGGGTACGTCAGCGCGCCCGCCACCGTCAGCCATCGCCAGTTGGCCCAGTCCAGCCAGCCGAGTGCGATCGCCGCGACGGCGGCGAAGCCGAGGCTGACGATGAGCATGATGCTCCATGCGCTGCGGTAGGAGAACGCGTGCACGCTCGGGGAGTGCCACAGGCCCGCCACCGCGTAGTGCTGGCCGATCAGCCAGCTGATCGCGACGATGCCCCAGGCGTACGCGTCACGCCGGTTGCGGTGCACCAGGTACAGGCCGACACCGCCGATGAAGAAGGGCGCGTACTCGGGCATAAGGACGATGTCGAGCAGCGGCATCTTGGCGCCCTGAGCCATCGCCAGGGCGAGCGTCCACCCGGCGCAGAACAGGATGACCCGGCGCCGGCTGGCGCCCGGCAGCACGATGCACAGCGCGAACAGGGCGTAGAAGCGCACCTCGGCCCACAGGGTCCAGCACACGCCCAGCACGCGGTTGACGCCCAGGGGCATCTGGAGCATCGTCAGGTTCACCAGGGTGTCGCTCGGCGAGAGGGCCTTGTAGGCGACCATCGGCAGCGAGAACACCGCGGTGATTATGAGGATCGCGGCCCAGTACGCGGGCAGCAGCCGGGAGGCGCGGGAGGCGAAGAAGGAGCGCAGCGGGCGCCCCCAGCCGCTCATGCAGATCACGAAGCCGCTGATCACGAAGAACACCTGCACGCCCAGGCAGCCGTATGCGAACAGGTGGTGCAGCGCGGGGAACTGGTGCCGTGGTGAGGTGCCCCAGGCCCGTGAGACATCGCCGTCGCGACCGCCGTAGTGATAGCACGCCACCATGAGCGCCGCGACCAGGCGCAGCCCGTCCAGGGCGCGCAGCCGCGACTCACGGGGCTTCGCGGGCTTGGCCGGGGCGGGCGGCCCGGCGGTGTGCGACGCGACGGAGGGCGCGGCCGGCGACACGGCGGAGGACGCCTGGGAGGATGCCTCGGCGGCGGGCGGAAGAACGGTGCGGACTGCGGTGCCCGTTGAGGCCCCAAGAGGGTCGGCAGGCGTGTCGATCACAGGGTTCCCCTCGATGGGACTCGGCCAGACCACAGCACGTTAGTCCGATATTCGGGGTTACTTACCCCCTCAAGGGGGGTCTTCGCCTCGCCGTTGACAGGAATTCACCTATGAGCGACCGGTGCGTCGGGGGAGCCCCGAGCAAGAGCGGCGGGGCCGGGTCGTGGTGACCCGGCCCCGCCTTCTCGGATGTGCCGATCCGCGCCTCAGCCGCGCACCGCACGCTTGAACGAGCGGGCTCGGCGGGCCACCCGGCGTACCGTCGCGTTGCGCGGGATGAAGGCCAGCTGGGACGGGACCGCGCCCGGCAGGGCCAGCGACGTCAGGCGCCTGCGCTTGAAGTAGCGCCAGGTGTACTGCGTCAGGTGCCGCGTCAGATACCGCTCGGCGTCCGGGCGCAGATCCGGGTAGATCTTGGGCTGCATCGCGTACCCGACGGCGCGCACGAGCGCGTCCAGGTCCGCCACGTCCATGGCCCGGCGCTGCTCCTCGACCGCCGCGCGGTCGGACAGGTCGGGCAGCAGCGCGTCCACGATGGTCACCGGCACGCGGTTGCTGTTCTCGTACGGCGCGAGGCGGTCCAGGAGCGGGCCGGTGCCGATCCGGGCCACCGGCAGGCCGTACAACGCGGACGCGGTCAGCAGGGCGGTGGAGAAGCAGCCTACGACCAGCGCGGGACGCATCCGCTGGTAGAGGACTTCGGCGAGGACCGGGGTGTCGAGCACGCTCAGCTCGGCGCCCAGCTTCTCGGCCTCCCTCTCCAGCGCGCGTGACCAGCGGGCCGGCGCGGAGGGGTGCGGCTTGAACACGATCCGCGTGTGGCCGAGCGCCACGGCGCCCTTCAGCATCCGTACGTGGAGGTTCTCCTCCTCCTCGGCGGTCAGTATCTCCAGCGCCGACAGGTACTGCCCGAGCAGCAGTGCCGGGGCGTCGAGGGACGGCAGGGCGTCCCCGGTCGCCTCGAGCTCCGTGAGGACCTTGGAGAACGCGTCCGTGGGGACGATCTCCGGCTCGACGTCGAACTCGGTGAGCAGCAGCGGCTTCAGGCCCGGCACCAGGTCCAGGTGCAGAAGCCGGTCCACCCGGGTGCCGACCAGCGGGTCGATCTTGTTGCGGGTGGGGCCGTAGCTCATCAGACCGTCCGCGTAGACGGTCACGGGCGCCCCGGTGAAGATCTGGCAGAAGCCGAGCGCGGGGTTGACCTGGATCGACTCGACGATCAGTTCGATTTCGTCGTCACCGAGGTCCCACAGGAGCCTGAGGTACCTCTCCCACAGCGGTGCGTCGTCCGGACGGGGAGCCCAGCCGCCCGGGTGGAAGGGGGAGATGGTCTCGTTCCAGGAGATCACCTCGCCGAAGCGTCCCCGCAGCTGCTCGAAGCCCGGCATCTCGTCCAGGGCGGCCGAGGTCTCGGGCGTCGCCGCGTTGTTGGAGACCAGGAGTATGCGCCGGTCGGCGGGCCCGAAGCACTCGCTGTCCAGCGCTGCGGCCAGCGTCGCCGTGCCGTAAAGCGTCGACGCCATGAAGATCTGCGTCGTCACGCCGCCACCCCCGAGGAGACGGGCCGGCGGCGCAGTCGGCGCAGGCGCGAGGCCCGCTCGATGTCCATGGAGTCGAGGGCGTCCTCGAGCACGTCCTGCGGCATGCGCCGCAACGCGACAGCACTCATCGACTTCAGTTTCCGTGCCACCGCTGGCTCGAACCTTTCGATGGATCCCAGATGATGGGAAATGATTGCGCAATATGTGCGAACGGCCTTCGGGAGCAGTTTCTCCGCATCCTGGTCCTTCGCGGTTTCGGCCACCACCTGGTCGAACGCACGAATGAAATCAAGCTGCCGCACATCACCGATCTGGGTGAGCGAGGACGCGACGCCGCGCCGGTAGAAGACGCCCATCAGGCTCACCGTCGCGAAGGATTCCGCCTCCCGGTGCAGCTTCCAGATCCACGGCCGGTCCTCGGCCGTGCGAAGTCCGTCGGTGAAGTGCACAAGGCCCCGGTCCACCAGCCGGCGGTGATACGCGCCCGCCCATGCGTACGCATAGTCGACGGAGGTCGAACGGTCGGCGGGCAGGATCGCGTCACGCGGGTTCATGACCACGCCGCGCCGTCCGTGCGGCACCCGGTGGATGGCGCGCGTCCGCCCGGTGCACTGGACATGGTCCGTGCGGACGAAATCGCAGCCCAGCTCGTCCATGGCGGCCACGAGCCGAGGGTAGTAGCCGGGTGCGAGCCAGTCGTCCCCGTCCAGGAACGTAAGGTACTCGCCGCGCGCCTTGTCGATCCCGGTGTTGCGCGCGGTCGCCAGCCCTCCGTTCTTCTCGTGCCGGACATACACCGCGCCTGGCAGCTCGCGCTCGGCGCGCGCGAGGATGTCCGGGGTCTCGTCGCGGGAGCAGTCGTCGACGAGAATGAATTCGAAGTCGTCGCGTGCGTTCGCACGCAGACTCTTCAGGGTGTCGGGCGCGTATTGCTGCACGTTGTAGAACGGCACGATGACGGAGAGCTTGACCACGCCTGTGACGTTAGGCGGCGGCCCGGATTTCGTCTTGACCGGCGGCTTGATGTCAGGTGAACGACGCGTGGCGGAATAGTGAACCCAACTGTTTCCCCGGCGTTTCGCAAGCCGATTCGCCATTCGGCGATGTGCTGTTAACCCTTTGTTGCATTCCGGTTGGGCTCGTCCTCGGAATGGGTTCCTAGCGTCTTCGATGTGCCAGCAAGTACCTCGAAGTCCCTGCGGGTCGCCGTCCTAGCCGATTCCGACACCCGGTGGAAATGGGGCGCGCTCACCGCGAATCGCATTTCTCCGAAGGAATCCGCGAAGTCCGCAAAGCTGTCCGAATCCGCTGAAGTGTCCGAAGTGCCTGACGCGGACCTCCGGCTCGACGGCTTCCTCCTGCGGGGCCGGGCCACGCCCACCGCCCGCCAGCTCAATGAGGTCGGCGTCCGCGCGGACTCGCTCCGCGAGGTCACCGCCGTCGAGTTCCTGCGCGAGATGGCGAAGGAGTCGTACGACATCCTCGTGCTCGCCCTCGTCGGCGGCGGCGTCCAGGCGATGCTGCACGGTCTCGCCCACGTCTGGCAGGGGCACGCGAAGCGGCCCGTGGTCGTCACCGGTTATGTCGGCGTCGTCTACGAGAAGCTCGCCGACGGCCTGCTGCTGAGGCACGGAGCCGACCTCGTTCTCGCCAACTCCCGCCAGGACGCGGACCGGTTCCGGGCCGTGTACGAGGGAGTGGGCGCCGACGCCTCGTCGGTGACCGAGGTGGCGCTGCCCTTCCTGGGCGGGGCCGCCTACGAGAAGAAGGACCCCTACACGGTCGTCTTCGCCGCCCAGCCCTCCGTGCCGGAGAGCCGGGCGGACCGCACCTACCTGCTGGACCGGCTGATCCAGCACGCGCGCCTCCACCCCGGACGCGAGGTGCTGCTCAAGCTGCGCTCCAGGCCGGGCGAGCACACCACGCACATCGAGGAACTGCCCTACCAGAAGCTGGCCCAGCGCCAGGACCTGCCGGCCAACTTCCGCCTGGTGTACGGGAACATGGGGGAAGTCCTGGACAGGACCGACCTGCTGGTCACCGTCAGCTCGACGGCCGCTCTGGAGTCCCTGCACCGCCGTATCCCCACCGTCGTCCTCACCGACCTCGGGGTACGCGAGGCGCTCGGCAACCACCACTTCGTGGGCTCCGGCTGCCTCGCCTCCTGGGACCAGCTCGACGCCGGGCACGAGCCGCTGCCCGACCCGGAGTGGGTCTCCCGCCAGGGCGTCGCCGCCGACGGAGAGTACGTGACCGCCTTCGACGAGGCGCGCGGACGCATCGCCGCGCTGCTCGCCGCCGGTGAACTCCCGCCGCTCACGCCCTACTACACGCCCGTCACCGCGCCCGGCTATCTGCCCGGCGTCCTCGCCCGCCACCACCTCGCCCCGGACGGCAGCCCGCTGCCGGGCGCGCCCGCGGCCGACAAGGCGCCGGGCCCGGTGCGCCAGATCGTCCGCCGCGCGGCCCGCGGCGCCTACCGCCACGGAGTGCAGCGCGTGGCGCCTGTGATCCGGCGGATGGGGGAGCTGTGAGCGCGCTGATCCCACGCCAAGGACCTCAAGGAGTACAGCCCATGTCCAACCCGGAAGCGGGACAGCCGGCCCCGGTACGCCGCGTGCTCGCGGTGATCCCCGCGCGCGGCGGATCCAAGGGCGTGCCCGCGAAGAACCTCGCCCCGGTCGGCGGGGTGCCGCTGGTGGCCCGCGCGGTGCGCGAGTGCCGGGCCGCACGGCTCGTCACCGACGTCGTGGTCTCCACCGACGACCAGGCCATCGCCGCCGCGGCCCGCGAGGCCGGCGCCGAGATCGTGCTGCGCCCCGCCGCCATCGCCGGTGACACGGCCACCTCGGAGGACGCCGTCCTGCACGCCATGGACGCGCACGAGGCGCTGCACGGCGCGCCCGTCGACGTGGTGCTGCTGGTCCAGTGCACCAGCCCGTTCATCGTCCGCGAGGACGTCGACGGGGTCGCCGCGGCAGTGGTCGAGAACGGCGCGGACACGGCGCTGACCGTGGCCCCCTTCCACGGCTTCATCTGGCGCGACGCGGACGACGAACCCGCGCGGGCCATCGCCTCAGAGCACACCGGCGAGACGGGCGGAGCCGCCGGGCCCCTGGGCGCCACGGACACCGGCACACACACGCGCACGGTCACGGACGGCGGCTACGGCGTCAACCACGACAAGTCCTTCCGTCCGCGCCGCCAGGACCGCCCCCAGGACCTGCTGGAGACCGGCGCCGCCTACGCCATGGACGCCGCGGGGCTGCGCGAGCACCGCCACCGCTTCTTCGGCCGCACCGAACTCGTGCGCACCGACCCGGCCCGAGTGCTGGAGATCGACGACCCGCACGACCTCGCCCGCGCCCGGGCACTCGCCCCGCTGTTCGACGCGGAACTCCCCCAAGTCCCCGACTCCGCCCGAACCGGGGGGACCCCCATGGGTGCCCTCCCGACCAGCGACGACATCGACGCGGTCGTACTCGACTTCGACGGCACCCAGACCGACGACAGGGTGCTGATCGACTCCGACGGACGTGAGTTCGTCTCCGTGCACCGCGGGGACGGACTCGGCATCGCGGCGCTGCGCAAGAGCGGCCTGAAGATGCTCATCCTGTCCACGGAGAAGAACCCGGTCGTCGCCGCCAGAGCCCGGAAGCTGCAGATCCCGGTCCTGCACGGCATCGACCGGAAGGACCTCGCACTGAAGCAGTGGTGCGAGGAGCAGGGCATCGCGCCTGAGCGCGTGCTCTACGTCGGCAACGACGTCAACGACCTCCCGTGCTTCGCCCTCGTGGGCTGGCCCGTGGCGGTCGCGAGCGCCCACGACGTCGTGCGCGGCGCCGCACGCGCGGTCACCACCGTCCCGGGCGGTGACGGCGCTATCCGAGAGATCGCCAGCTGGATCCTCGGCCCCTCTCTCGACTCCCTCGACAAGTAAGGAACTTTCCTTCCATGAGCACCAACTCCCGTCTGCGTACGTTCGGTTCGCGTGAGGTCGGTCCCGGTCGCCCCGTCTACCTCTGCGGCGAGATCGGCATCAACCACAACGGTGAGCTGGAGAACGCGTTCAAGCTGATCGACGTGGCCGCCGAGGCCGGCTGCGACGCGGTCAAGTTCCAGAAGCGCACCCCCGAGATCTGCACCCCGCGCGACCAGTGGGACATCGAGCGCGACACCCCCTGGGGCCGGATGACCTACATCGACTACCGCCACCGCGTGGAGTTCGGTGAGGACGAGTACCGTCAGATCGACGAGTACTGCAAGGAGAAGGGCATCGACTGGTTCGCGTCCCCGTGGGACACCGAGGCCGTCGCCTTCCTGGAGAAGTTCGACCTGCCCGCCCACAAGGTGGCCTCCGCCTCCCTGACGGACGACGAGCTGCTCAAGGCCCTGCGCTCCACGGGCCGCACGGTCATCCTGTCCACCGGCATGTCGACCCCGAAGCAGATCCGCCACGCGGTCGAGGTCCTGGGCAGCGACAACATCCTCATGTGCCACGCCACCTCCACCTACCCGGCGAAGGCCGAGGAGCTCAACCTCCGCGTGATCAACACGCTGGAGATGGAGTTCCCGAACGTCCCGATCGGCTACTCCGGCCACGAGACGGGCCTGCAGACCACGCTCGCCGCGGTCGCCCTCGGCGCCGCCTTCATCGAGCGCCACATCACCCTCGACCGCGCGATGTGGGGCTCCGACCAGGCCGCGTCCGTGGAGCCGGGTGGCCTGCAGCGTCTGGTCCGCGACATCCGCACCATCGAGGCGTCTTTGGGTGACGGTGTCAAGAAGGTCTACGACTCCGAGCTCGGCCCGATGAAGAAGCTGCGCCGTGTCGCGGGCGTCGTCGCCGAGGCGGAGATCGCCGCGGCTGCTGGTGAGCCGGTTCAGGTCTGAGCACCTTAGGGGACGGTCGTACGCCGATGAGCCCTCGCGCCGGAACCGCCGGCCACCACACGCTCGCCTTTGTCGAGAGCCCCGTACAGCTCCTGAACGTACTGGAGTGGGCGCACGCGCACGCGCTCGCCACGGTGGCCGGCGGTGCCGGTGCGCCGGGGCGCGCGGCGGGAATCCCCGCGCAGGGTGGCAGGCGGTCCGGGGCGGGGCGTACGGCGGCGATAGGCGCCGGGGCGAACGGCGCGCGAGCGGGGGGCCGTCCGGCGTCAGAGGTGCCTCCGGCGCAAGAGAAGCTCACGCTCGTGGTGCTGTCCCCGACCGACCCGATGACGCGAGGCCAGCTGCGCCGTATGGCGGAGCTGGCCCGCGAAGAGGGGCACGACGTGCGCTGGGAGGAGGCGCGCGGCGGCACGACAGCGCCCTTCCGCACGGTGGGCGGCCTCGCCCCGCTGCTGCGCCGGGCGCGAAGGGTGGTGATGGGGGACCCCTTCTCCCGCTACGTACAGCTGCTGCTGACGATCACCCGGGCCCGCGAGCTGGTGGTGGTGGACGACGGCACGGCGACGATGGAATTCGTCGCCCAGCTCGCCCGCGGCGAGCGCCTGGTGCGCTGGCACCGCAAGGGCGGCCGTCCGGGCGCCCGTGACCTGCTCTTCGCGCCGGTCTCGGCATCGGCCCGGCGCAAGCTGACACCGGGCACCCGGCGCACCGTGGAGGTCTTCTCCTCCATGCCGATCGAGGAGACCCCGGACGGGGTCACCGTCACCGCGAACGACTTCCGCTGGACCCGCTCCCGGTTCGGCCCGCCGCGCATCACCAAGGGCGCCGACCTCGTGGGCACATCCCTCGTCGAGACGGGTGTTGTGGACGGGCAGCGCTATCTGGAGGCCGTGCGGACCCTCGCCCGGGCGCACGGGGCGCGGCGCTACTTCGCCCATCGCCGCGAGAGCGCGGACAAACTCCACAGACTGGCGGTCGAGACGGGCCTGGAGGTGGTCCGTCCGGACCTGCCCCTGGAACTGATCGCCCGCCGGGGCCCCATCGGCCGCACGATCCTCAGCTTCCCCTCCACGGTCGTCCACACCCTGCCGCTCGCTCTGGTCGGCACCGAGGTGCGGGTGGCCGTGTGCGACATCGACCCCGCCTGGCTCACGCAGAACGCGTCACCGCGCGCCCAGGGCTTCCTGTCGGGCGTCACGGGCACGGCCCGGGACGTGGACCGGCTGCCCACGGTGACGGCGGATGAGGACCTGCCGAAGGGGCAGGACATCGCTGCGGGATAGGGGCGGGACAGAAGCGGTCGCAGAGAATCGGGTCATCTCGGGATCCCTGTATGCCGCGCACGGAAGAGCCACGCCTCATTCACGATCCGTCCACATGACGCGCGTCGCTCCGACACGATCCGCCCATTGAATCTCCCCGCGCCCAGCCGACCGGCTGAGCGCGGGGATATCTGTTTCCACAGTGGGGGGACCACACGTGGCGGCGACACAACAGGGGCCCGGCGAACCGGAGCCTGACAGACCGGCGCCGGAGTGCGCCCCGGAGGGGCGCGGGACTGTGCCGAATGCGGCTGCGCCGCGTGAGCGCGACGAGCCCGGTCGAACCGGCAGTGCACCAACGGCCCGGCCCGGCACGGTCACCGACGTACCAAGGCGACTTGGGCAGGCCCGCGGCATCGGCGACCGTCTCTTCCGCCTCCAGCTCACCGCCGGCGGGGTCGTCGTCCTCGCCGTCATGGCCGCCGTCGGACTGTTCCTGCTGCTGAGGGCCGTTCAGGCGCTCCGCGTCACCGGCTTCTCCTTCCTCACCACGGCCCAATGGCAGCCGGACGTACACCGGTTCGGCATCGCCGCCGTGCTCACCGGCACCCTGCTGATCGCCGCCGTCGCGGTCGTCATCTCCGTACCGCTCGCCATCGGCACCGCGCTGTTCATCTCGGACGTGGCCCCGCGGGGGCTGCGCCGCACCCTGGTGACGATGGTCGACCTGATGGCGGCCGTCCCCTCCGTGGTGTACGGACTGTGGGGGCTGTTCTTCCTCCAGCAGCACGTCATCGGGCTCTCGCGCTGGCTCTCCGACTGGTTCGGGTGGATTCCGCTGTTCACGGTGGACGGCACCCAGCCCGGCGAGCCCCTCGCCTCCGACAGCGTCTACACCGCTTCCACCTTCGTCGCCGGCATCGTCGTCGCGCTCATGGTCGCGCCGATCCAGTGCTCGGTGATGCGCGAGGTGTTCGCGCAGGCCCCGGCGGGCGAGCGCGAGGGCGCGTACGCGCTGGGCGCCACCCGGTGGGGGATGATCCGCGCGGTCGTCCTGCCCTACGGCAAGGGCGGCGTCATCGGCGGCACGATGCTGGGCCTGGGACGGGCGCTCGGCGAGACCATCGCGGTCTACCTGATCATCTCGCCGGTCTTCGTCATCCAGCCGCACATCCTGCAGACCGGCTCCAACTCGGTCTCCTCACTGATCGCCCTGCACTACGGAGACGCCTCCACCTTCGGCATGTCGGCGCTGATGGCGGCGGGTCTGGCGCTGTTCCTGCTCACCCTGGCGGTCAACTTCACCGCATCCTCCGTCGTGGCCCGCTCCCGGTCCGGCGCACAGAGCGAGGCATGACATGACCGTCGTAGAAGAGACCACGGCCGCACGCGTACCCGCGCCGGTTGCGGCGAGCGAGTCCGCACCCGCGCCCGAGGCGGACCTGCTCCCCGACCGGCCGCGCCGGATCGGCGGGCCCACCCGCTCGGGCGTGCTGTCCCTGTGCGGTGCCGCGCTCTCAGGACTGTGCGTCGCCGTGCTGCTGTTCGGCGAACTGGCCCCCTTCTCGGGAGCGTTGGGCTTCACCGTCACGGCATACCTCGCCTTCCTCGCGATCTACGCGGTGCTGACCGGACTCGAGGAGGACGGGCAGGCCGTACGTGACCGGGTGATGACCGTCGTGCTGTGGACGGCGGCGGCGCTGCTGTTCTCCGGGCTCGCCCTCGTCGTCGGCTTCACCGCCTGGCGCGGCCGGGAGGCGCTGCCGCACGGCAACTTCTTCACCCAGGACATGCAGGCCGCGGGGCCGCTCGACCCGCTCACGCACGGCGGTGTCGCGCACGCGATGCTCGGCACCCTCACGATGATCACCATCGCCCTGGTCATCACGGTTCCGCTGGGCCTGGCCTGCGCCGTCTACCTCAACCAGATCCCGGGCCGCTTCTCCCGGTTCGTACGGACCATCGTCGAGGCGATGACCGCCCTGCCGTCCATCGTGGCGGGCCTGATGGTGTACGCCACCTGGATCCTCGGGCTCGGCATGCAGAAGTCGGGCCTCGCGGCGGGCTTCGCGATCAGCGTGATGATGCTGCCGATCGTGATCCGCGCCGCGGACGTGGTGCTCCGGCTCGTGCCCGGCACCCTGACCGAGGCTGCGGAAGCGCTGGGCGCCCCGCGCTGGCGGACCGTGTGGCACGTGGTCCTGCCCACGGCCCGCTCGGGACTCGCCACGGCCGTCATCCTCGGCACCGCGCGCGGTATCGGAGAGACCTCACCCGTGCTGCTCACCGCGGGCTTCACGGCGGCGCTCAACGCCGACCCGACAAGCGGTCCGATGGTGTCCCTGCCGCTCGCCGTCTTCACCTTCGTCAAGTCGCCGGAGCCCACGATGATCGCCCGTGGCTTCGGAGCGGCAGCCGTGCTGATGGCGCTGGTCCTGGTGCTGTTCGCCATCGCCCGGGTGATCGGCGGACGCGGCCCCGGACACCTCGGCCGCCGCCAGGCACGCCGCGCCGCCCGCGCCTCGCGCCGTGACACCGAGCGCTTCGCCGAACTGCACGCGCCGGCCCTCTCGTTGTTCGAAGACGCTGCGGGGACCGTTTCGGGGACCGCTTCCCACACCGCTTCCCACGCCGCTTCGCACCCCGCACCGCGCACCGCCGACCCGTTCACCCAGCCTTCCCGGTCCACCAGCGACGAGGACCCCGGACAGAAGCCCGGAGCAACCGACTGATGCGCAGTCATTCCCCTCTCTCCTCACGCCGGCTGAGCGTGCCGGGGATCCTCGGCGCACTGCTCGCCGTGATCGCCGGTCTGCTGGCCGTCCCGCTCGCGGCACCGGCAGCCGCGGACTCCTACACCCCGATCGCCGGAGCCGGCTCCACCTGGGCCGAGAACGCGGTCGACGAATGGCGCCGCGCCGTCAACCAGTACGGCATGCGGATCAGTTACGCGGGCACCGGCTCCTCCGACGGCCGCCGCCAGTTCCTCAGCGGCACCGTGGACTTCGCGGTCTCGGACATCCCGTTCCAGACCCATCCCACGGACGGCTCCGCCGCCGAACGGCCGGGCGCGGGCAGCTACGCCTATATGCCGATCGTGGCGGGCGGAACCGTCTTCATGTACCACCTGACCGTCGGCGGCAAGCGGATCACCAACCTCAGGCTGTCGGGAGACGTGGTCACCAAGATCTTCACCGGCGTCATCAAGACCTGGGACGACCCGGTGATCAAGGCCGACAACCCCGGCCTGCAACTGCCGCACCGCCCGGTGGTCCCCGTGGTGCGCTCCGACGGCTCGGGATCCACCGCCCAGTTCACGATGTGGATGGCCAACCAGCACAAGTCGCTGTGGCAGGCGTACTGCGACCGCGTGGGCCGCTCCGGCGCCTGCGGGCAGACCTCGTACTACCCGACCGTCTCCGGAATGATCGCCCAGTCGGGCGACCTCGGCGTCGCCGGGTACGTGGCCCAGAACTACGGTGAGGGCGCGATCGGTTACGTCAACTACTCGTACGCGCTCAACGCGCACTACCCGGTCGCCAAGGTCCTCAACCACGCGGGCTACTACACCGAGCCCACCCCGCAGAACGTCGCGGTGTCACTGCTGAAGGCGCGGATCAACACCGACAAGAGCTCCCCCGACTACCTCACCCAGCAGCTCGACGGCGTCTACAACGACACCGACAAGCGCAACTACCCGCTCTCCAGCTACTCGTACATGATCCTTCCGCTGAAGGTGCAGGGCACCTTCACCCAGGCTAAGGGCAAGACGCTCGGCGCGTTCTCGTACTACTTCATGTGCCAGGGCCAGCAGGAGGCACCCCAGCTCGGCTACTCGCCGCTGCCGATCAACCTGGTCCAGGCCGGCTTCGACCAGATCCGCCGGATCCCGGGTGTGCAGGCCCAGAACATCAACATCCGGGGCTGCAACAACCCGACCTTCACCGCCGACGGCCACAACAAGCTCGCAGAGACCGCGCCCTACCCGGCGGCCTGCGACAAGTTGGGCGCGCCGCCGTGCACGACCGGCAGCGGCGGCGCCAGGACCGGCGGTGGCGCCGGCGGCGCCGGCGGTTCGGGCGGCGGCACGGGCGGTACGGGCGGTACGGCCGGAGGAGGCTCGGCCACGGGCGGCTCCATCGGCGGCACCTCCGGCGCCGGTGGCGCCGGCACGGGAGGCCCGGGCGGCAGTGCCTCGCCGTCCATCGACCCCGACACCGGACAGACCCTCGCGCCCGGCGGTCCGGGCGGGGGCTCCGGCGGCGGATCCGGTGGCGGCGCCGCGGGCGGCACGATCCCCCTCGCACATCCGGTCGCGGTGGCCGGGAACAGCGGCTGGACCACCACCCAGACGCTGATGCTGCTCGCCGCCTTCCTGGTGCTCGGGCTCGTCCTGCTCCCGTCCCTCGTGTCCCGGGCGATCACCTCGCGGATCTCGGACGACGCCTCGGGCGGCGAATCCAGGAACGGGAGTTCACGATGAACCGGCTGCGCAGAGCACTCGTGCGCCTGTTCGCCGGGGCCGCCGTCGGCGCCCTCGCCGGACTGGCCGTCGCCCAGGCGGCCCCGACCGCCACGGCCGCGGGCACCACCGGCTCCGCCGTCACGGTCGCGGGACGTGGCGAGTTCAAGGACATGCGGTTCACGGTCAGCCAGACCGCCCGTCTCACCAGCCAGGCGATCACCGTCTCCTGGACCGGCGGCACCCCGACCACGTTCGCGGGCACGCTGTTCGACACGGACTTCGTGCAGATCATGCAGTGCTGGGGCGACGACGACAAAGCCGTGGCCTCCAATCCAGGCCCGCCGCGCACCCAGTGCCAGTACGGCGCCTCCCCGACCACGGACCGGGGGAGCTGGCCCGGCAACGACTACGACGACACCCGCCGGGTCTTCTACAGCGCCGCCCCCACCAACTACGGCCAGGACGACCGCTACGGGGCGACCAACCCCAACGCCCCCGGCGAAGTGCCGTTCAAGTCCGTCGACGGCACGACCATCACCAGCGGCACCCAGAACAACGCGCTCTTCAACCGCAACACCACCAACGAGGTCGACTTCGCACGGACCGGCGCCGACGGCACCGGCCAGGAGTACTTCGAGGTGCAGACCGCCAACGAGGCCCCGCACCTGGGCTGCGGCGTCCCGGTCACCGAGAACGGCGTCACCAGACCGCGCTCCTGCTGGCTGGTGATCGTCCCGCAGGGTCATCTCGACCTCGACGGAAAGCCGTACGCCGACCACAGCCAGGTCAACGCGGGCTCCCCGGTCTCCTCCACCAACTGGAAGAACCGCATCGCCATCCCGCTGCAGTTCAACACGGTCGGCGCCAACTGCGCGCTCGGTGCCAAGGAGCGCCCGACCACCGGAAGCGAACTGGTCGCGGACGCGATGACCAGCTGGCAGACCGCGCTGTGCCCGACCGGCAAGGTCTACGGCTACACCGAACTCGGTGAGCCCGACACCCGCGCCCGCCTCACGAACGACGGCTCCAGCGGTCTCGCCTTCACCACCCGCGCCCTCGGCGCCGACGACGGCACCACGGCGCCCTCCGACACCACCGAATACGCGCCCGTCGCGCTCTCCGGAGCCGTCATCGGCTTCACGATCGAACGCAGACCCAAGGCCGGGGCACCCGACGACATCCGCAGACTCGCCGGCACGAAGGTCGAGTCGGTCGACCTGACACCCAGGCTCCTGGCCAAACTGCTCACCGAGTCGTACCGCAACTCCGCGTGGGGCGCCGTGCTCGGCACCTCCGCCGCCAAGGGCTACGACTGGGCGAGGAACAACCCGGCGGGCCTCGCCTCCGACCCCGAGTTCATCGCACTCAACCCGGAGTTCGCCCACCTCTCGGTCGCCGAGACACCCGCGACCGACACCGACCTGATCACCTCGCTCGGCC
This sequence comes from Streptomyces sp. NPDC047022, assembly GCF_040644155.1. Lineage (NCBI taxonomy): Bacteria > Bacillati > Actinomycetota > Actinomycetes > Kitasatosporales > Streptomycetaceae > Streptomyces > Streptomyces sp. NPDC047022. The sequence continues at coordinate 67,131 of NZ_JBEYVV010000025.1, forward strand.
ACAGCGACACCGCCCGCGCGCTGTGGCAGTGGATCGTCGCGGACAAGGACGCCCGCGGTTTCCTGTCCGGAGCGGACGACGGCTGGGGCATGCGGGTCAACCCGTACTACGCCACCAGCGCCGACCTCAACCCCACCGGCGTCGCCTTCGACCCGTCCCACGCCGACGACTACCCCAAGAGCGACCCCTGGTGCACGATCCCTCCGGGCTCCGGCGCCACCCTCAAGCAGTGCATGACCGACTTCCACCCCTACGTCGACGACATGCACTCCGGCGCCCTGCACACCCGGCGCGCCGACACGCTGTGGAAGTCGAGCTGGGACGCGCTCGCCAACCCGCCCGCGTTCAAGAGCCCCGGCCCGCAGACCGTCGGCTCCCGGTTCGTCATCACCGTCACCGACGCGGCCTCCGCGGTCCGCTACGGCCTGCAGACCGCCCGGCTGCGGAACGCCGCGGGCGTGTTCGTCGCGCCCACCGACGCCGCCCTGACCGCGGCGGCGGCGAGCGCCTCGGGCGGCGCGGCCCCCGGGATCAGCCCGGCCAAGGCCACCGCGAAGGACGCCTACCCGCTGGCCGAGCTGGTCTACGCGGCGGCCCGCCCCGCCAAGCTGGACGTGTCCGCCCGCAAGGACTACGCGGCCCTGCTGCGGTACGCGGCCGGGGCGGGGCAGGTCCCCGGCGCCGACCCGGGCCGGCTGCCCGCCGGCTATGCCCCGCTGCCCCAGAAGCTGCGAACCCGGGCGACCGGCGCCGCGAACGCGCTGGAGCACTACAAGGGTCCGTCACCCACGCCCTCCACGAGCGGCGGCACGACCTCCGCGGGGACGGCCGCGGGAGGCGGCACCGGCGGCCAGGAGACCCTCGGCAACGGTGCCGGCTCGGGCGGACCGACCGGCGGCGGCGCGGGCAACGGCGGTACGGGAAACGGCGGTACGGCGACGGGTGGCGGCGCGAGCGCCACGCCCAGCAGCCAGGCCTCCTACGACGGCGGCAAGGCCCTGCAGACGACCGCGGCAGGTGACACGCCCGCCGATCCCGCGAACCCGCTGCGGTACGCCGTCCCGGTCGGCACCGCGCTCGGCGCCGTGGCCGGTGCGGGCGCGCCCTTCGCGGGTGGCCGCAGGCTCCGGCTCCCGCTGCGGCTGCCGCTCCCCGGTGGCCGCACGGTCACCGTCATCCCCGAGTTCACCCTGCCCGAACGGCTGCGCAGGCTGCTGCCGCCGGGCCAGGGCTGAGACCCCCCACAGGAGACCGGGGGCGACAACCCCCGCTCCACACGGCAGGCAGGCCGCCCGCCCCGAAAGGCAGTCGGGGCGGACGGTCCGCACCACCCTGCCAGATCCACCACCCCCGTGCTCACCCACGCACATATCGTCAGGAGACTCTCGATGCGCACAATGCGCTCCACGGCGGCCCTCGTCGCCGCCTCCGTGGTGGCCGGCGGCCTGGCTCTGACGAGCCCGGCCTACGCCGACCCCACCCCGCCCGGGACCTTCCGCCAGCTCGTCGGCGTGGGCTCCGACACCACCCAGGACGTGCTGAACGCCCTGGCCGGCGACACCGTCAACGGCAAGAGCTACAGCCCCACCGCCGTGAAGTCGGCGACCGGCGCGGGCATCGCCTCGTACGACGCGATCGAGCCCGGCACCGGCTCCACCACCTCCACCATCACCACCCGCTCCGGCGGCCCGGCCTTCCTGCGCCCGAACGGCTCCGGCAACGGCCGCCTCGCCCTGAGCGAGGCGCTGACCGGCGACAAGTACCCGACCGGCACCGGTGTCTCCATCAAGGGCCAGGTCGACTTCGCACGCTCCTCCAGCGGCCCGTCGGTCTCCGGCACCGCGCTCACCTACATCCCGTTCGCCCGGGACGCGGTCGGTGTCGCCGTCAAGGGCTCGGCCCTGAACACCCTGACGGTCGACCAGCTGCACGACATCTACTCCGGCGCCCTCACCACGGTGGGCGGCCAGACCGTGCACCCGAAGATCCCGCAGAGCGGCTCCGGCACCCGCAAGTTCTTCCTGGCCGCGATCGGCCTCACCGACGCGACGCTCTCCCCGGGCATCCCGGTAGTCCAGGAGAACCAGGCGAACGACGCCCTCACCGAGGACGGCGCGCTCGTCCCGTTCTCCGTGGGCAGCTGGATCGCCCAGAACAACGACGTCGCCCCCGACCACAGCAAGGACGCCGCCGCGGCGGGCGGCCACCTGGCCTCCGTCCAGCTGCCCGGTGACAGCGGCGCCACCAGCCCCGTCACCACGGTCAACGGCAAGCTCGCCCCGGTCCAGGCCTACTACGAGAACGCGACCTTCGGCCGCGACGTCTACAACGTCGTCCCGTCCCGCGCGATCGACCCGACCAGCGTCTTCTTCGACAAGGACCTCTACGACGTCTTCGTCACCAGCGGCAGCCACACCGCCGCGATGGCGTCCGACTCCGCCGAGGGCGTCATCGCCGGCTTCGGCTTCGTGAACGAGTCCTACAACGGCTCCGTCAACCCCGCCAAGCACGCCAAGCTCGGCGGCCTGGAGGAGTCCGGCGTCGACGCCCGCACGCCCGCCGCGCCCGCCCTGAAGGCCTCCGCCGGTGACGCGAGCCTCAAGCTGAGCTGGTCCGCCCCGGCTCCCACCGGTCTCCCGGTCACCGACTACCGCCTCACGCTGACCGGTTCGGACGGCGCCGTCGTGGCCGTCAAGGACGTCAAGGACACCACCACGTCCTACACGTTCTCCGGTCTCGCCGCCGGCACCTACACCGCCACGGTCTTCGCCGCGAACCTCAACGGCACGGGCGCGGCGGCCACCTGGTCCGGCTCGGTGAAGTACGCCAGCACCATCAAGGCGACCACCGCGACGACCGCGTACGGCAGGACGCCGAAGGTCTCCGTCGCCGTCACCGGCTCGCACGGCGTCACCGCCGGCGGCAAGGTCACGGTCAAGGACGGCAGCACCACCCTCGCCACCGGCACCCTGGACGCCTCCGGCAAGGTCACCCTCAGCCTGTCGAACCACCTCCAGGTCGGCACGCACACGCTGAGCGTCTCCTACGGCGGCAGCAGCAAGCTGAACACGTCCTCGGTGACCGTCAAGCTGGCGATCCTCAAGGCGACCGCGTCGGTGAGCACTTCCGCGCCCGCCTCGGTCAGCCACACCGCCAGTGCCAAGGTCACCGTCAAGGTCACCGCGACCGGCACCACCCCGACCGGCACCGTGCGCATCTACGAGGGCTCGCACGTGATCGCCACCGGCACCCTGGACCGCTCCGGGAAGGTGGTCATCACCCTGCCGAAGCTGCGCACCGGCAAGCACACCATGCACGCCGCCTACATGGGCTCCTCGACGGTGAACTCGCACAACGGCGCGAACTTCATCATCAGGTCCAGCTGATCCGGCGAGGCCGGGGAGAGAGCGCCCACCGCACCGCGCGCTCTCCCCGGCCGCACCCGGAGCCACCCGAAATCGCCCGAAGCCACCGAGACCCCTCATGACCAGCGAAGGAGGCGGGCCGCCGTGACCGTCGCCGTACCGACCACGCTCGCACCGGCCGCCCTGAGGACGCCTGTCCGCAGTGCCACCGCCGTCCGTCACCTCGCCCGGGGCGGACTGCTGGCCCTCGCCGCCCTGCTGCTCGGCATCACCGCCCAGCTGCTGCTGGTCAGCGGCATCCAGGAGCACTCCGCGCAGCACGCCGCGTTCGACGAGCTGCGCGCCCAGCTCGCGCTGGGCACCGCCCCGGTGGCCCAGACCGACCAGGACGGCCGCCTCGTGGCCCCCGGCACTCCGGTCGCGCTCATCCGCATCCGCGCCCTGCATCTGTCCCAGGTCGTCCTCGAGGGCACCGACTCCACCGTCATGACCGACGGCCCCGGCCACCGCCGGGACACCCCGATGCCGGGACAGAGCGGCACCAGCGTGCTGATGGGCCGGGCCGCCGCCTACGGCGGCCCCTTCGGAGGGCTCGCCGGCCTCCGTCCGGGCACCGACTTCACGGTGATCACCGGCCAGGGCAAGGCGACCTACCGGGTCCTCAGTGTCCGCCACGCCGGCGATCCCGCCCCCGACACGCTCGCCGCGGGCAAGGGACGCCTGGTGCTCGTCACCGCCACCGGGCCGGGCTATATGCCCGGCGGCGTCCTGCGTGTGGACGCCGACCTGGTCTCCGCGCCCTTCCAGACCCCTGCCGCCACCATCCGCCCCGGCACCCTGCCGGACTCCGAGCAGCCCCTGGCCAGTCCGGGCGGAGTGCCGTGGCCGCTGGTGATGTGGCTCCAGGCGCTGCTCCTCGCGTCCGTCGCGGCCGTGTGGACCTGGCACCGCTGGGGCCGCCACCAGACGTGGATCGTCTTCGCCCCCGTCGTCCTGGTCCTCGGCCTCCAGGTCGCCACCCGCACCACCACACTGCTGCCCAACCTGCTGTGACCGCCGCACCGGCCCGCCCGCCACGAACCGAGGTACCCGACGTGACCGACGCCCTGACCGACACCGCCGTCCTGCCGCCCGCGTCCGCGTCCGCGGACCCCGCCGCCCTGGAGGCCCGCGCGGTGTCCGCCTGGTTCGGCAGCCACCAGGTGCTGAGCCGTGTCTCGCTGACGATGCCCGCCGGCCAGGTCACGGCCCTCATCGGACCCTCCGGCTGCGGCAAGTCGACGTTCCTGCGCACGCTCAACCGCATGCACGAGCTGATCCCCTCGGCGGCGCTCGCGGGCGAGGTGCTCTTCGACGGGGAGGACATCTACGCCCCCGAGCGGCGCCTGACCGACGCCCGGCGCATGATCGGCATGGTCTTCCAGAAGCCCAACCCGTTCCCCGCCATGTCGATCTACGACAACGTGGTGGCGGGCCTCAGGCTCACGGGGACCCGCGTCGGCCGCCGCACCAAGGACGAACTCGTCGAGGAGTCCCTCGGCCGCGCCGGCCTGTGGAAGGAGGTAAGGGACCGCCTCCGCCAGCCCGGCGGCGCGCTCTCCGGCGGCCAGCAGCAGCGGCTGTGCATCGCGCGCGCCCTGGCCGTGCGCCCCCGGGTGCTGCTGATGGACGAGCCGTGCTCGGCGCTCGACCCCACCTCCACCCGGCGGGTGGAGGAGACCATCCAGGAACTCGCGGGCGAGGTGACGGTCGTGATCGTCACCCACAACATGCAGCAGGCCGCCCGGGTCTCCGACCAGTGCGCCTTCTTCCTCGCCGAACAGGGCACCCCCGGCGGCATCGTGGAACACGGCCCCACCGAGGACGTCTTCGGCAATCCGAAGGACCAGCGGACGGCGGACTACGTGGCGGGCCGCTTCGGCTGACGTATCCGGGGACCCCGGGTCACAGATCCCGTATCCCCAGCCCCTCCCCGCTCGTTGAAGCGAATAACGCACGAGCGTATGAACCGCGAGCGTATGAACCGGGGGTGGAGGGACCTGATGACGGCGATCCAGTACTTCTGGCGGCACCCGCTGGCGGAACAGGTGCGGGAGGAGGGGCGCGCTGAAGGCCGCGTGGAAGGCCGCGTGGAAGGGCAGGTCGAGGCCAGGGCCGAGATGATCCTCCGCATTCTGGACTCGCGCGGAGTGCCGGTGGCCGACGCGGTGCGGGAGCGGGTGGAGGCGTGTACGGATCTGGAGCAGCTCGAGGTCTGGGTGTTACGGGCGGTCCACGCCGGGGATGCCGCGGATCTGTTCGCCGGGGAGTGAGGAACGGCTCCGCCGTGCACCGGCGGGTCGTGGTTCCCCTTGAGACAAGGGGACAGGGGCGGCGCAGCGGGTGGGTGGGACTGAAGTCGCGTTCCGCGGAAACCCGTGATCGACTTGGCCCGAAGCGGGCGAGTTTACCCATCCCCGTCGGCAACCAAGCGTCAGGTGGCCACCTTTTTTCGCCTGAGGGGCTGAAGTTTTCTGATCGAGGGGAGGTCGGCCCCCCGATCGCCCTACCCTTCAAAGGGTGAACCAAGTGATGTCCAGAGAGTCCGAGGCCGATTACTCCGCCGATCACTCCGGGGACACGGTGCTCCCCGGCGCGCTGCCCGAAGCGCTGCGCGCCGAACTTGTCGCCTTCCGTCGCGACCTGCACATGCACCCCGAGCTCGGCAACCAGGAGTTCCGTACGACCGCCGCGATCAAGGCCCGCCTGGAGCAGGAGGCACTCGCTCCGCGCGTGCTCGACACCGGCACCGGCCTCATCTGTGACATCGGCGAGTGGGACGGCGTACGCCCCATGCTGGCGCTGCGCGCCGACATCGACGCGCTCCCCATCCCGGACACCAAGACGGACTGCGCCTACCGCTCCACCGTGCCCGACCGCGCCCACGCCTGCGGCCACGACGTGCACACCACGGTCGTCCTCGGCGCCGGGCTGGTCCTGGCCGGACTGCACAAGGCGGGCCGGCTGCCGCAACCCGTTCGGCTGATCTTCCAGCCGGCCGAGGAGGTGCTGCCCGGCGGTGCGGCCGACGCGATCGAGTCCGGTGTCCTCGAAGGCGTCGGGCGGATCATCGGCGTCCACTGCGACCCCAAGGTCGACGCGGGGCGCATCGGACTGCGGCACGGCCCCATCACCTCCGCCTGCGACCGGCTCGAGGTCGCACTCGACGGCGCGGGCGGCCACACCGCGCGCCCCCACCTCACCACCGATCTCGTGACCGCCGCCGCGCGCGTCGCCACCGATGTGCCCACGCTGGTGGCGCGGCGCGTCGACGCCCGCAGCGGCCTCGCGGTGACCTGGGGCCGTATCGAGTCCGGGCACGCCTGCAATGTCATCCCCCAGCACGCCGAGCTCTCCGGGACCGTGCGCTGTCTGGATCTCGGCACCTGGCGGCAGGCGCCCGACCTGGTGCACGCGGCGATCGACGAGATCGCGAACCTGTACCGGGCGAAGTCCGAGATCAACTACATCCGGGGTGTGCCGCCCGTCGTCAATGACGTCGCCGTCACCGAACTGCTGCGCGACGCGATGGCCCTGCGCTGCGGTATCGACTCCGTCGAGGACACCGAGCAGAGCCTCGGCGGCGAGGACTTCTCCTGGTATCTGGAGCATGTGCCCGGCGCCATGGCCCGCCTCGGCGTCCGCCGGCCCGGCGAGCGCGGCGTCCGTGATCTGCATCAGGGCGATTTCGACGTGGATGAGCACGCCATCACGGTCGGCGTGGAATTGTTCACAGCGGCGGCGCTGCTGGATGCGGGACGGTAGGGCGAGGAGCCGCTGGAATCCGGCCGGGAGACGAGTGCGCGGCCCCCTCGGGGGCCGCGCGCCCCTTGGGCACAACGCACTCGCAAGCCATTCGCGCACTATGCCCGACAACGGCGCGGGAGGCTCAAGATCCCGAGTTCAGATGCTGTTTGCCTCGAATCGATAACAGCTTCGAGAGGGGTGTTTTTCTGACATCTACGCGCGTTACGATTCCGCGAAGCCGACGCCGAAGTGGCGTCTTGGCTCGAGCATCGGCACGGTGCTCGCAGCAAGCGCCGACACGGCGCTCAGGTCAGGTGAAGGAGCCTTCCCGTGCGCCGGGTAGCCAAGCTTTCCGCTGCGGTCATCGCGACCGCGGCTCTCGCCGTGACTGCCACTGCCTGTGGTAGCACCTCCTCCGACAGCGACAAGTCCTCCTCCGCCTCCGGCGGCAAGGGCGGTCCCAAGATCGGTCTCGCCTACGACGTCGGCGGCCGTGGCGACCACTCCTTCAACGACTCCGCCGCGCGCGGTGCCGACAAGGCCGTTTCCGACTTCAGCGCCTCCATCAAGGAGCTGACCGCCAAGACCTCCGACACCGAGGCCGACCGCGAGCAGCGACTCTCCGACCTCGCGGACGCGGGCTACAACCCGATCGTAGCCGTCGGCTTCTCCTACGCCCCGGCCGTGACCAAGATCGCCGCGAAGTACCCGAAGGTCAACTTCGGCCTCGTCGACTCGGTCGTGGACGCCAAGAACGTGAACAGCATCACGTTCACCGAGGAGCAGGGCTCCTACCTCGCCGGTGTCGCCGCCGCGCTGAAGACCAAGAAGGACCACGTCGGCTTCATCGGCGGTGTGGACAACCCGCTGATCAAGAAGTTCGAGGCGGGCTACACCCAGGGCGTGCACGACACCAACCCCAAGGTGAAGGTCGACGTCCAGTACCTGTCCCACGGCCAGGACTTCTCCGGCTTCTCCAGCCCCGACAAGGGCCAGCAGGCCGCGCAGGGCATGCTGGACGGCGGCGCGGACGTCATCTACACGGCGGCCGGTTCCTCCGGTAACGGCGCGATCGAGGCCGTGAACGGCGTCAAGGGCGCCTGGGCGATCGGCGTGGACTCCGACCAGTACAACCTCCCGGGTCTGGCCAAGTACAAGAGCTCGATCCTGACCTCCATGGTCAAGAACGTCGACGTCGGCGTGTACGACTTCATCAAGTCCGTCAAGGACGGCAAGCCGCTGACGGGCAACAACATCTACTCGCTGGAAAAGGGCGGCGTCTCGCTGGCCACCAGCGGCGGCTTCATCAGCGACATCCAGCCCAAGCTGGACGCCGCGAAGAAGAAGATCGTCGACGGCACGGTCAAGGTCAAGACCACCCCGTGATCCGAGGCGGCCCGGCCTGACCGGTCGGGCCGCCGTACTTGGCTCGGCGCAGGGGGATGTCCGGTTCGGATTCCCCCTGGCCGAGCCATAACAATGTGTCAACTCTACGCGTGTAGCGTGAAGTTGCCGCGCTAGCGTCGCCGACGCCTGCCCCCTCCTACGAAGCCTCTTTCCCCGAGGAGAGTGCGCCATCAACGCGTCCAGCCCTCCCGCTGCCGTCGAACTGCGCGGCATCACCAAGCGTTTCCCCGGAGTCGTCGCCAACCGTGACATCGACATCACGGTCCGCAAGGGAACTGTCCACGCCCTGTGCGGTGAGAACGGTGCCGGCAAGTCGACCCTGATGAAGATCCTCTACGGCATGCAGCAGCCGGACGAGGGCACGATCACGCTCGACGGCGAACAGGTCGTCCTGAACAACCCCGGTGACGCGATCGCCCGCGGCATCGGCATGGTGCACCAGCACTTCATGCTCGCCGACAACCTCACCGTCCTGGAGAACGTCGTTCTCGGCGCGGAGAAGCTGTACGGCATCGGCGGCAAGGCCCGCACGAAGATCAAGGAGATCTCCGACGCGTACGGCCTGAACGTCCGCCCCGACGTGCTCGTGGAGCAGCTCGGTGTCGCGGACCGCCAGCGCGTGGAGATCCTCAAGGTCCTCTACCGCGGTGCCAGGACCCTGATCCTGGACGAGCCCACGGCCGTGCTCGTGCCGCAGGAGGTCGACGCGCTCTTCGACAACCTGCGCGACCTCAAGGCCGAGGGCCTCACCGTCATCTTCATCTCCCACAAGCTGGGAGAGGTGCTCTCCGTCGCCGACGAGATCACCGTGATCCGCCGCGGTACGACGGTCGGCACGGCCGAGCCGTCCACCACCACGACCAAGCAGCTCGCCGAGATGATGGTCGGCAGCGAACTGCCCACTCCCGAGACCGCGGAGTCCACGGTCACGGACGTCCCGATGCTCCAGATCGACGGCCTGCACCTGTCGCAGAAGGACCTCGACGGCGTCGAGCGGATCATCCTCGACGAGATCTCCTTCACCATCCACAAGGGCGAGGTCCTCGGCATCGCCGGCGTCGAGGGGAACGGCCAGTCCGAGCTGGTCGAGGCGATCATGGGTATGCGCAACCCCGACGCCGGCGTGGTCACCCTCGACGGCGCCGACATCTCCCGCACCCCCACGCGTGGCCGCCGCGAGACCGGCATCGGCTACATCCCCGAGGACCGCCACCGCCACGGACTGCTGCTCGAAGCGCCGCTGTGGGAGAACCGCATCCTCGGCCATGTCACCGAGGCGCCCAACTCGCGCGGCCCCCTGCTGGACATCAAGGCCTCCCGCGCCGACACCGAGCGGATCGTGCAGGCGTACGACGTCCGCACGCCCGGTATCGACGTGACGGCCGCCTCGCTGTCCGGTGGCAACCAGCAGAAGCTGATCGTCGGCCGCGAGATGAGCCACAGCCCCAAGCTGCTCATCGCCGCCCACCCCACCCGCGGCGTGGACGTCGGCGCCCAGGCGGCCATCTGGGACCACATCAGGGAGGCCCGCCGCGAAGGACTGGCCGTCCTGCTGATCTCCGCCGACCTGGACGAGCTGATCGGGCTCTCCGACACCCTGCGGGTGATGTACCGCGGCCGTCTGGTCGCCGACGCCGACCCCGCCACGATCACCCCCGAAGAGCTGGGCTCCGCCATGACCGGTGCGGCCACCGGCCACCTGGAAGCCCCCACGGAGGACGACGAGCGATGAAGAAGCTGACCTCACGGTTCGACAAGGAGCGCCTGCTCCTCGGGATCGCGGCACCGCTGCTGGCGATCGTCGCCGCGCTCGTCGTCACCGCCCTGGTGATCCTCGCGACCGGCAAGAACCCCGGCCCCGCCTTCAACGACATGGTGACCTACGGCTTCGCCAGCGACAGCCAGGTCTACATCCTCAACAAGGCGACGACGTACTACCTCGCGGGTGTCTCGGTGGCCATCGGCTTCCGGATGAACCTGTTCAACATCGGCGTCGACGGCCAGTACCGGCTCGCCGCCTTCTTCGCCGCCGCCCTCGGCGCGGCACTGACCGTGCCCGGCTGGCTCGCCATCCCGCTGATCCTCATCTGCGCCATGGGAACCGGTGCCGTGTGGGCGGCCATCGCCGGCATCCTCAAGGTGACCCGCGGCGTCAGCGAGGTCATCTCGACGATCATGCTGAACGCGATCGCCACCGCGATCATCGCCTACCTGCTCCAGCCCGGAAAGCTGGCCACGCTCCAGCAGGGCAACACCGTCGTGGCCACCAAGCCGCTGCCGTCGGCCGCGCACTTCTTCACCATCAACGCCGGCCCGGCCGGTGATCTGTGGGGCTTCATCGTCATCGCCGCGGCCGTCGGCATCGCGTACTGGTTCGTGCTCGGCCGCACCCGGTTCGGTTACGACCTGCGCACCGTCGGCCAGTCCGAGAGCGCCGCCGCCGCGAGCGGCGTGTCGGTGAAGAAGATGATCGCCACCAGCATGATCATCTCGGGTGCCGTGGCAGGTCTGATCGGCATGCCGAGCCTGCTCAACGACAGCTACCAGTACAGCAGCGACTTCCCGACGGGCATCGGCTTCACCGGCATCGCCATCGCGCTGCTCGGCCGCAACAACCCGGTCGGTATCGCGCTCGGCGCCCTGCTCTGGGGCTTCCTGGAGCGCACCACCAACCACCTGGAGTTCCAGGGCTACGACAAGGAAATCCTCGGCGTCATCCAGGGCGTCATCGTGCTGTGCGTCGTCATCGCCTACGAGGTCGTACGCCGCTACGGTCTGAAGCGCCAGCAGCAGCGTGTCGGCGCCGAACTCGCCGCCCAGGCCGCCGCCCCGACGAAGAAGCAGGAGGTGGCGTGATGACTGCCACGATGACCGACGCGCCGCCGCCCGCGGCGCCCAAGGCGGCCACCGCGTCCCAGCGCTCCGGCCGCTCCCTCGCCCAGATCCTCCTGCTCGTCGCTGGTGGCCTGCTGCTCCTGGCGGCGGTCCGTATGATCACCGGCTCGCAGGACCTCGACTCCACCGGGCAGGTCAGCGCAGCCCTCGGCCTCGCCGTGCCGATCGGGCTCGCCGGTCTCGCCGGTCTGTGGTCCGAGCGCTCCGGTGTGGTCAACATCGGCCTCGAGGGCATGATGATCCTCGGCACCTTCGGCGCCGGCTGGATCGGCTGGCAGACCAACCCCTGGCTCGGCCTGCTGGCCGGCATCGCCTTCGGTGTCCTCGGCGGCCTCGTGCACGCGGTCGCCACCGTCACCTTCGGCGTGGACCACATCGTCTCCGGTGTCGCGATCAACCTGCTCGCGCTCGGTGCGACCCAGTACCTCGCCAAGCTCTTCTTCACCAACGGGGCGGCGGCGAACGCGGGCGGCAACCCGAAGCAGTCGCCGCCGGTGGACTCGCTGCCGGACGTGACCCTGCCCGGTCTGTCCGACGGCCTCCAGTCGCTGGAGAAGCACCACTGGTTCCTGGTCTCCGACATCGCCGGCATTCTCGGCGGACTGGTCACCCACCTGTCCGTGATCACGATCCTGGCCGTGGTGCTGTTCGTGGCGAGCTGGTGGCTGCTGTGGCGCACCCCGTTCGGTCTGCGCCTGCGCTCCTGCGGTGAGAACCCGACCGCCGCGGAGTCGCTCGGCGTCAACGTCTACTCGTACAAGTACGCCGCCGTCGCCATCTCCGGCGGGCTCGCCGGACTCGGTGGCGCCTTCCTGGCGCTGGTCACCTCGCACACCTACCTGGAGGGCCAGACCGGCGGCCGAGGCTACATCGGCCTCGCGGCGATGATCTTCGGCAACTGGCGTCCCGGCGGCCTCGCGATGGGCGCGGGCCTGTTCGGCTACTCCGACGCACTCCAGCTCCGCAACGGCGGCACCACCGTCCACGCGCTGCTGCTCCTGCTGGTCGTCCTGCTCGTGGCGCTGGGCGCCTGGAAGCTGTACCGCAAGGCGATGGTGCAGGGCCTGACCAGCCTGGTCATGGCCGTGCTGGTCCTGGTCTGGTACCTGGTCACCGACTCGGTCCCGAGCGACTTCGTGGGCGCCACCCCGTACGTCGTCACGCTGCTCGTGCTGTCGCTGTCCGCGCAGCGCCTGCGGATGCCGAAGGCGGACGGCATGCGGTACCGGAAGGGACAGGGCAAGTGACCGAGGCCGCCGGATTCGACTGGGAGGCGCTGCGTGCTCAGGCACGCGAGGCCATGTCCCACGCGTACGCCCCGTACTCGGGCTTCCCGGTCGGTGCGGCGGCCCTGGTCGACGACGGGCGCACCATCTCCGGCTGCAACGTCGAGAACGCCTCGTACGGCCTCGGCCTGTGCGCCGAGTGCGGACTCGTCTCCGAACTCCAGCGCACGGGCGGCGGCAGGCTCACCCACTTCACCTGTGTGGACGGCACGGGCGGACTGCTCGTGCCGTGCGGCCGCTGCCGTCAGCTGCTCTACGAGTTCGGCGGCCCCGACCTGCTCCTGGACACCCCGGCGGGCGTCCTGCCTCTCTCCGAGATGCTGCCCCAGGCCTTCGGCCCGGACCATCTCACCAAGTAACTCCCGTGTGGCCCCTCTGAGTTGCCCGAGTAGCTCAGGGGGGCCGCACCCCTTCGCACCTCCGGAAGGAAACCATGGCCATGGACGCCATCTCCGTCATCCGCACCAAGCGGGACCGCGGTGAACTGAGCGACGAGCAGATCGACTGGGTCATCGACGCCTACACGCGCGGCGAGGTCGCCGACGAGCAGATGTCGTCGCTCGCGATGGCCATCCTGCTCAACGGCATGAACCGCCGTGAGATCGCCCGCTGGACCGCGGCGATGATCGCCTCCGGCGAGCGCATGGACTTCTCGTCCCTGTCCCGTCCCACCGCGGACAAGCACTCCACGGGCGGCGTCGGCGACAAGATCACGCTCCCGCTGGCCCCGCTGGTCGCCGCCTGCGGCGCGGCCGTCCCGCAGCTGTCGGGCCGCGGCCTCGGCCACACCGGCGGCACGCTGGACAAGCTGGAGTCCATCCCCGGCTGGCGCGCGCTGCTGTCGAACGAGGAGATGCTGCACGTCCTCGACACCACCGGCGCGGTGATCTGCGCGGCGGGCGACGGCCTGGCCCCCGCCGACAAGAAGCTCTACGCCCTGCGCGACGTCACCGGCACGGTCGAGGCGATCCCGCTGATCGCCTCCTCGATCATGTCGAAGAAGATCGCCGAGGGCACCGGTTCCCTGGTCCTGGACGTGAAGGTCGGCTCCGGCGCGTTCATGAAGACGATCGAGGACGCCCGCGAGCTGGCCTCCACCATGGTCGGTCTCGGCACGGACCACGGGGTGAAGACGGTCGCCCTCCTCACGGACATGTCGACCCCGCTGGGCCTGACTGCGGGCAACGCCCTCGAGGTCCGCGAGTCGGTCGAGGTACTGGCGGGCGGCGGCCCGGCGGACGTCGTCGAGCTGACGATCGCGCTCGCCCGCGAGATGCTCGACGCGGCCGGAGTGAAGGACGCCGACCCGGCCAAGGCACTGGCCGACGGCTCGGCCATGGACGTCTGGCGCCGCATGATCGCGGCCCAGGGCGGCGACCCGGACGCGACGCTGCCAACGTCGAAGGAGCAGCACGTGGTGAAGGCCCCGTCCTCGGGCGTCCTGACCCGCCTCGACGCCTACGGCATCGGCGTCGCCGCCTGGCGCCTCGGCGCGGGCCGCGCCCGCAAGGAGGACCCGGTGCAGGCGGGCGCGGGCATCGAGATGCACGCCAAGCCCGGCGACACCGTGACGGCGGGCCAGCCCCTGCTGACCCTGCACACGGACACCCCCGAGCGCTTCGAGTACGCGCTGCAGGCGGTCGAGGGCTCGTACGACATCGCGGCGGCGGGCACGGAGTTCCCGGCCACGCCGGTGGTGCTGGAACGTATCGCCTGACCTGCGGTTTCCTCATTCGGGTGAACGGGACCGGTGGACCTCCACCGGTCCCGTTCGGCATGCTGGGATCGGTGACGTACCGATAGGAGACACCGCCATGAGCGCACTCGACGCCGAGCCCGAGTCGGGCTGGGACGCGATCGTCCGTGTCTGGGAGGAAACGGACGCTCCTGAGGGCGGCAAGGTGGAGATCATCGAAGGGGTCGTCACCGTGTCGCCTCCGCAGTCCGAAGAGCACAACGACGCGGTCGAACTGCTTCATCAGCGTCTGTACGCCGTGGTCCCCGAAGGCTGCGGGATCTATCAGACGCTGGGGCTGACAGTTCCCGAAACAGGCGGGATTTTCATGCCCGATCTGTGTGTCGTCCCCAGAGCTGCCCTGCGGCGGGGCCAGCGCGTGCATGCCAGTGAGGCGGAGCTGGTGGTCGAGGTCACCTCACCGAGCAACGCCAACCACGACCGCATCAAGAAGGTCCATGGCTACGCCCGAGCCGGGGTCCCGCTGTGCCTCCTTCTGGACCCCTGGCACAGCGGTCGCCCCACGGCGACGCTCTACGGGGTGCCCGAGAGCGGCACCTATCGTGTTCTGGACTCGGTCGAGTACGGGGAGAAGATCAGTCTGCCCGCGCCGTTCGACCTCGACCTGGACACCGGAATTCTTCCGGTTCCCTGACGCTCCGCCGGGGTCAGCCGAGCAGGGCCGCGATCACCACCAGCGCGGGTACCGACAGGATCGTGGAGAGCAGGATGGACTCCCGGGCGAGTGTCTCGGCGACGCCGTAGCGGGAGGCGTAGGTGAAGAGATTCTGCGCGGCGGGCAGCGCGGAGGTGACCACCACGTCCAGGAGCGGGGCGCCGTGCAGCCCGAAGACGCTCACCGCCAGGGCCCAGGCCACGACGGGCTGGCCCACCGACTTCAGGGCGACCGAGAGCAGCACCGGCCGGCGTTCGTGGCCGCGGCCCGGCGATGTGCTTCCGCGCAGGGAGATCCCGTAGGCCAGCAGGACCGCGGGGACGGATATGTTCCCGATGAGGGTGAGCGGCTCCATCACCGGCGCGGGCACCTTCACCCCGATCGCGGACACCACCACGCCGGCCAGCGGGCCGACGGCGATCGGATTGCGCAGAGGTGTGAGCAGCCGCCGCCACAGCGGGCCCTTGTCGACCTGGCTCGCGAGGTCCAGCACGGTGAGGGCGATCGGCGAGACCACGAGCACCTGGAACAGCAGGACCGGCGCGACGAGCGAGGCATCGCCGAGGACATACACGGCGATCGGGATCCCGAGGTTCCCGGAGTTGACGTAACTGGAGCACAGAGCGCCGATGGTGGTGCGTCCGACGCCCCAGTGGCCCAGGATGCCGAAGACGACGAAGACCCCGGCGACCGCGGCCGTGCTCATCGCGGTGACCAGCAGCCTGCTGGAGAAGACGACGGACAGGTCCGCCTTCGCGAGGATCGTGAACAGCAGCGCGGGCGTGGCCACATGGAAGGCGAGCTTGGTGAGCACCTCCTGTCCGTTGTCCCCGAGGTAGCCGCGCAGCCCGATCAGGTAGCCCACCCCGATGACGGCCGCGATGACCGCGAAACCCGTCAACACCCCTTCCACGGGGCCTCCTTGGGGCGGAGGAGACGGCCGGGTATCGCGGGTCGGTCCGATGCGTGCGCCACACAGCCAACTCTCTGCGGCCGGTTGCGGCCTGGTCAATGTGATCTTCGGCGCGCCGCACGCCGGTGTCGCGTCCCCCGATGAGTTCCGTGCGCGTACGAGGTCTACCGACCGTGGATGCCATGACACCGCCCGTACTGGCGCTGCCCTCCGCGGTCGGCCCCGAGGAGGCGGAGCGGCTGGGAGACGACGTGCGGGTTCTGCTGGAGTCCGGCGGCGCCGGAGTCGTCGTGTGCGACGTCGCCGCGCTGGAGACCCCGGGCCTGGCCGCCGTGGACCTGCTGGCCCGGCTCCAGTTGGGGGCCCTGCGGGCCGGGGGCCGCCTACGGCTGCGTGGCACCGCCCCTGCCCTGCGGGCCCTACTCGGCCTTGTCGGCCTCCCCATCGAGCTGGAGGGACAGGCCGAACAGCGGGAACCAGCGCGCCGTATCCAGGAAGCAGTGGAACCCGTGGATCCTGCCGTCTGATATCTCCAGGACCTGGACGGCCCAGGCCGTGAAGTGCCCCGTGTCCGGGTCCGGCTTGTACTGCGCGAAGCCCGGCAGGCCGTTGGCCGTGACCGGCACCAGCCGCGAGCCCGCGCAGGCGGCGCCCAGCGTCGTCATGAATCCCGTGATGTCCGCCGTGCCACGCAGCCACAGGTCGAACGGCGGCATCGTCATCACCGCGTCCTCGTGCAGCAGGGCCGTCAGCGCGGTCATGTCGTAACCCTCGAACGCCGAGACATAGCGCTCCAGGAGCTTTCGCTGCTCGTCGTCCAGCGGATCGGAGACGGAGGCCTCGGCGGCCTCACCGCCCCTTTCCGCCAGCGTGGCGCGAGCCCGCTGGAGCGCGCTGTTGACCGAGGCGACCGAGGTGCCGAGCAGCTCGGCCGCCTCGCTCGCCTTCCAGGCCAGCACCTCGCGCAGGATGAGCACCGCGCGCTGTCTGGGCGGCAACTGCTGAAGAGCCGCCATGAAAGCCAGCCGTACCGACTCCTTCGCCACCGCGGCCTCGGCAGGGTCGCTCACCGGCGGCAGGACACGGCCGTCCGGCATCGGCTCCAGCCATGTGCTGTCCGGGCGCGGCGCGAGCGCGGCCCGGGCCAGCGGGGTGGAGTCGGTCAGATCCATCGGGCGGGCCCTCTTGCCGCCCGCGCTCAGCATGTCCAGGCAGACGTTCGTCGCGATCCGGTACAGCCACGAGCGCAGCGAGGACCGGCCCTCGAATCTGTCGTAGCTCCGCCAGGCGCGGACCAGCGTGTCCTGCACCGCGTCCTCGGCCTCGAAGGCGGAACCGAGCATGCGGTAGCAGTACCCGGTCAGTTCGACGCGGTGCCTCTCCAGCCGGACGTCGAGGTCCTGTGCCGTCGCCGTGCCGTCACCCATGGTCCACCCCTGCGGCCGTCCCTGTCGCGCTCCATCGCGCCCCAGCACTCCGGAAGCTACAGCAGGCCACTGACAAAGGCCCCTGGACGGGGAAAGGCCGCCCCGGGAGGGCAGGTGCCCTCTCACGGGACGGTGCGTGAACCCGGCACGCGCGCCATCTCGCGGAATCGGTCGACCGAGCGACACGCTCCCCGTCAGGCCGTCGCGAGACGGCGCTCGACCCGAGCGGCCCGCGACCCGAACACGGTGATCGTCAGGACGCCGGCCACCGCCAGCACGCCCATGCCCACCGTCCCGCCCCAGCCGCCGGCGTGGAAGGCCACCGCGCCGAGCGTGCTGCCGGTGCTGGAACCGATGTAGTACGCCGACTGGTAGAGGGCGGACGCCTGGGCGCGCCCCTGCCTCGCGGTGTGGCTCACCGCGGAGGACGCCACCGCATGGCCCGCGAAGAAGCCCGCCGTGATCAGGACGAGGCCCAGCAGGACGAGCGGCAGGGACTGCGCCAGGGACAGCAGCAGACCCGACGTCGTCGTACCGGCCGCCAGGTAGAGCGCCCCGCGGCGGCCCATCCGGCTCACCAGCCGGCCCGCCGTGGAGGCCGAGACCGTGCCCACCAGATACACCAGGAAGATCGAGCCGATGATGCCCTGCGGCAGCCCGAACGGCTCCTCCGTCAGGCGGTAGCCGATCACCGTGTACACGCCGCCGAACACCATCATGAACAGGGCGCCGATGGCGTAGAGCCGGCGCAGCAGCGGATTGGCCAGGTGGTCGCTGACCGTGCGGGCCAGGACCCGCGGGCGCAGCGAACCCGGCCGGAAGTTCCTGGGCGCCGGAAGCAGCAGCCGGAAGGCCACCGCGCAGGCGAGGGCGATGACGCCGACCGTGCCGACGGAGACCCGCCAGCCCCACTCCTGAGCGACCCAGCCGGTGATCACCCGGCCGCTCATCCCACCGACGCTGTTGCCGGCCACGAACAGGCCGATCGCCGTGATCAGCGCCTTGGGGCTGACCTCCTCGGCCAGATACGCGGTCGCCGAGGCGGGCAGCCCGGCCAGTGCCGCTCCCTGCACGGCCCGCAGGGCGATCAGCGCCCCGAGCGACGGCGCGAAGGGGACCAGCAGTCCGACCGTCACCGCGACCGCCAGCGACGCGGTCATCACCGTACGCCGTCCGAACCGCTCGGACAGCGCGCTCATGGGGAGGACGAACAGCGCGAGACCGCCCGTGGCCGCCGACACGGTCCAGCTCGCCGCGCTCGCCGTCACACCGTAGTCGTGGGAGACGAGGGGCAGCAGGGCCTGCGTGGAGTAGAGGAGGGCGAAGGTCGCCACTCCGGCGAGGAAGAGGGCGAGGCTCATCCGGCGGTAGCCGGGGCCACCCGGGGTCATACGGGAGTCGGCGGAAGGAACTGCTGAGGCATCGGCGCCCACGACGGTGGACGCCCCGGTATCGGCGGCAGGCATGATTCGAAAGTACGGACCGTGCCGTTCATCCGTCCAATGCACAGAAACCCCATAATCGTTCCCATGGTGCATCAGCAGAGGTCGGACGCGGGCCTGTCATCGTTCAGTGACACAAGTGACGCGGAAGACATCGTCATGTCACTCGTGCCGCGCCTGGCGTACTTCGCGGGCGTGGCCCGCACCGAGCACGTCACGCGCGCCGCGCAGGAGATGCAGGTCCCGCAGTCGACCCTGTCCCGCGCGCTGGTCAGGCTCGAACAGGACCTGGGCGTCGACCTGTTCGCCCGCCGCGGCCGTACGGTCTCGCTCACTCCCGTGGGACGGACCTTCCTCGCCTCCGTCGAGCGTGCCCTCGCGGAGATCGGACGGGCCGCCGAGGAAGCGCGCGCGGACGCGGACCCGGCCGGCGGCAAGGTCGCGTTCGGCTTTCTGCACACCATGGGCGCCGAGACCGTGCCCGGACTCATCCACGCCTTCCGTGCCGACCACCCGCGCATCCGCTTCAGCCTCGTCCAGAACTACGGCGAGGCGATGCTCGAACGGCTGCGGGCCGGGGAGCTCGACCTGTGCCTCACCTCGCCGGTGCCGGACGCCCCCGACCTGGTCGCCCGCCGCCTCGACGAACAGAAGCTGCGTCTCGTGGTGCCCGCGGACCACCGGCTCGCGGGCCGCAGGCGCATCCGCCTCGCCGAAGCCGCCGACGAGACGTTCGTGACCCTCGAACCCGGCTACGGGCTGCGCCGCATCACCGACGCCGTGTGCCGTGAGGCCGGGTTCCGGCCAAGGATCGCCTTCGAGGGCGAGGAGGCGGAGACCCTGCGGGGCCTGGTCGCGGCCGGGCTCGGCGTGGCCCTGCTGCCCCCGCCGGCGGTGCCGCGCCCGGGCGTCGTGGAACTCACGGTCACCGCGCCGCGGGCGGTCCGCGAGATCGGCGTCGCCTGGCGGGAGGGGCAGGTCGACACGCCCCCGGTCGCGGCCTTCAAGAGGTTCCTGCTGTCCAGGCGGGGACGCCTGCTGCCCGACTGACGACAGAACCCGGCGCTCACTTCCGCAGCGACCGCCCGAACCCCGCGGCGAGCGGCATCCTCAGACCCAGCGGCGGCGGGGCCGCCAGCGCGTCCTGCACCGGACGGGAGAACGCCCGCCCGAACAACGTGCCCAGCACGAAATCCTCTGCCAGCGCGTGCACTTCGGACCGGTACTGATGCAGTCCATGGCCGTCCGCGTGCACTTCGAAGCGGCAGACATGCCGGTTGGCCTTCTTCGCCCGCGCGGCCAGGCGGAACGACAGTTCCGGGTCCGTGCGCTCGTCATTGGTGCCGTGCACGATCAGCACCTGCCGCCCGTCGAGCTGTTTCACCGGTTCGGGCGATGCGGCCATGTCCTCCTCGGGCAGCCAAGGGGCCATGACGAACGCCGAGTTGACGGCCGTGTGCCCGGCCGCGCGCAGCGCCGCCCGGCCGCCCATGCCGGCCCCGACCAGACAGACCGGCACGTCTCCGTAGCGGCGCACGATCTCGTCGGCGGCCCAGGAGGCGTCCTGCGCCAGATGCGCCTCGCTGCCGTTCCAGCCGCGGTAGCGGTAGTGCACCACGTGGGTGACCAGGCCTTCTTCCCGCCCCGCCCGCGCCAGCCGGCGGCCGAGGGCTCGCACGGAGGCGGCGGCCATCAGCGGGTACGGTCTGCGGGCGGAGACCTCGTCGCCGCCCGGGAGCAGCAGCACCGCGCCGCTCACCGCCATCGACTCCGGGCCGAGCGCCCTCCCCAGCCGGGCCCTGCGAACCGGCGTCACTTGGTGTGCCATGACAGAACAGTGTCAGAAGCAACGGTGTACGAAACCTGGCGTGAGGGTCACCTTTGGGTATCGACGTCTCGTCGTACGTCGAGTTCTACGCGCGTAGGGTCTATGGTGCGGAAATGACGAGCCAGCACCAGAACACCCCGAACCGGGATCAGATCCGCCGGGCTCCCAAGGTCCTGCTCCACGACCACCTCGACGGTGGCCTGCGCCCCGGCACGATCGTCGAACTCGCCGGTGACACGGGCTATTCACACCTCCCCGAGACCGACCCGGAGAAGCTCGGCGTCTGGTTCCGGGAGGCCGCCGACTCGGGATCCCTCGAGCGGTACCTGGAGACCTTCTCCCACACCGTCGGCGTGATGCAGACCCGCGAGGCACTGGTGCGCGTGGCCGCCGAGTGCGCCGAGGACCTCGCCGAGGACGGGGTGGTCTACGCCGAGGTGCGCTACGCGCCCGAGCAGCACCTCGAGGGCGGGCTCAGCCTCGAAGAGGTCGTCGAGGCCGTCAACGAGGGCTTCCGTCAGGGCGAGCAGCGGGCCAGGGAGAGCGGTCGGCGCATCCGGGTCGGCGCGCTGCTCACCGCCATGCGGCACGCGGCCCGCGCGCTGGAGATCGCCGAACTGGCCAACCGCTACCGGGACCTGGGCGTCGTCGGCTTCGACATCGCCGGTGCCGAGGCCGGTTACCCTCCCACCCGGCACCTCGACGCCTTCGAGTACCTCAAGCGCGAGAACAACCACTTCACCATCCACGCCGGTGAAGCCTTCGGACTGCCCTCCATCTGGCAGGCCCTGCAGTGGTGCGGCGCCGACCGTCTCGGGCACGGGGTGCGCATCATCGACGACATCCAGGTCCTCGACGACGGCTCGGTGAAGCTCGGACGTCTGGCCTCGTACGTGCGCGACAAGCGCATCCCGCTGGAGCTGTGCCCCAGCTCCAACCTCCAGACCGGCGCCGCGGACTCGTATGCCGATCACCCGATCGGGCTGCTGCGGCGGCTGCACTTCCGTGCCACCGTGAACACGGACAACCGTCTGATGTCGGGGACGAGCATGAGCCAGGAATTCGACCACCTGGTCGACTCATTCGGCTACACGCTCGATGATCTCCAATGGTTCTCCGTCAATGCTATGAAGTCAGCATTCATTCCTTTCGATGAACGACTGGCGATGATCAATGACGTCATCAAGCCGGGCTACGCCGAATTGAAGTCCGAATGGCTGTTCAGGGACGCCGCCTCCACCAGCGGTTCTGTCGACTCCGACCGCTGACGGGACCGTTGCGGAAGCGGCCGGGAGGCGATTTCCCGGCCGTTTTCCGGTGTTTGCGGAGCCTCGTTTCGCGTGTTTACGGTTCTGGGTCGCTCACGTCCCCGTCATCGGGGCCATCGGGACCATCGCAACCATCGGAACCAAGGACGCGTTCATCATGAAGCAGTCTGCCGCAAGGACCCTCGGTGTCGCCGCTCTCGGTGCCGCCTTCGCCGCCGCCGGCGCGGGTGTCGCGAGCGCCGCCCCGGCCCTCCCGGACGCCCCGGGGCTGGACACCGCCACCCAGGCGCTGCCGACGGGCAACATCGCCGGGATCCTGCCCGGCGCGGGCGAGGCGCTCGGCCAGGGGCAGAACGCCCTCGGCCAGGTGGCTGCCGTCGGCATGCCGATCGCCCACCAGGCCGTGACCGAGGGGCCCACCAAGCCGGTCTCCGGACTGCTCGGCGGACTGCCGGTCGGGAGCCTGCCCACGCACGGCCTGCCGGTGAACGGAATCCCGGTGGGCTGAATCGCCGCATCCGTGACAGCAGAAGGGCGCCCCGGTCCGGGGCGCCCTTCTGTGTGCGGGTGCGCGGGCGGAGCGGTTTGTCACCAGGCCGCGTGCGCGTCCGCCTGGTCCTCCGACGGGAACAGGATCCACAGCGCGATGTAGAGCAGGAACTGAGGGCCCGGCAGCAGGCACGACAGCAGGAAGATCACGCGCATCGTCGTCGCGGACGTGCCGAAGCGCCGTGCCAGCGCGGCGCACACTCCGCCGATCATCCGTCCGTGGGTGGGGCGAGCAAGGGCGGTCATGGGTAGCTCCTTCGCGAGTGTCCGTATCGAGTGCTTGGCGCCTCGGGCGCGTTCGACGTGATTCACGCTACGGGGACGAAGGGGGCGAAGCGTCGCCCTACGGGGCCATACCGACCCTGGGAATCGTCGGGGTCCTCCCCTGAGACGGCTCCTCCCGGGGGAGGGCGGCCCGGCGCCGGTGCTCGACCCGGCGGCGGAGCCGGTGCCGCGCCGCCGGTACGACCAGGAGATGGGCCAGTGCCACGCCGACCGCGCTGAGCAGGATCGAGTCGATGTCCACGACCTGACCCGGCACCCCGGTCTGGAGCAGCTCGATACCCAGGGAGATCAGGGTGCCCGCGGCGACCGTGCGGACGAGGGAGGCGAACGGCGAGACGTCGATCCGGCCCCCCGCCATCGGAAGCAGCACCCCGAGCGGCGCGAGCAGCGCGAGGCCCCTTCCGATGCGGCGTGCCGCCTCCGGCCAGCCCAGCGCGAGATCGGCTCTGACCGTGGCCAGCGGATGCAGATTGGGGGGCATCACCCAGGGGACGTCCAGCGGGCGCAGCGTGATCCAGGCGACGAGCGCGAGGTGTGCGACGAGGAGGACACCCCCTGCCACACGGACGCGGAACGCGGCGCTGCCGCCGTCTGAGCCTTGACGCTGCACGCCCCCCAAGACGCGGCCCACGGCACTTCCGGTTCCCACGCGCTCACTCCGCGGCGACCTCGGTGGACGACGGCTGCTCATCGCCCGGGTGGGACCGTACGTCCGTGGTGCACTCGTAGCGGCGCAGCGGCTGTTCGTCCGGGCCGCCGAGCACGACTCTGCCGTCGTCCGCGGCCGTCGCCTCCGAGTTGGCGAAGGTGCAGACGATCTGCGCGAGGGCGTACGGGGTGAGGTCCCGGAGCCGGGTGTTCAGCCGGAACGTGTCGGACGGGTCCTTGTCGCGCGGTCCGCTCACCTTCATGCCGACGGTCACGCTCGACGCGTACCCCGCCTGCGTCTCCGCGGGGGACGGCTTGGCGGCGAGCTGGTCCAGCAGTCCCTGGGCCACCAGCACCCGGCGCAGCGCCTCGGCCGGGACGTCCGGGATGCGCACGGCACGGTCCACCGTCACCAGTTGCGAGGAGCACAGCAGGAAGACCTGGACCGGGATCCCGCGCCCCGCCTGGGCCGTCAGGTCCGCGCCGGACAGCGCGCACGGCATCCGGGACGGCGCGGGACCGAAGTCCGTCGGCACCTGGGTGGGTCGGATGCCGCAGCCGGCCAGCGTCGCGGCCAGCAGCGGGACGGCGAGCCAGGGGCGTACGCCACGTACTTTCATCGGGCGTGCCCTTCCGCGCCGTTACCGCTTCCGTTCCTGTCCCCGTTCCGCTTCTCCTCCTCGACCAGCGCCGACGCGTCGCGCGGCAGGCGCAGCGTGAACTCCGCCCCGCCGTCGGGTGAGTTGGCGGCGGTGATCTCGCCGCCGTGAATGTGCGCGTTCTCCAGCGCGATGGACAGGCCGAGGCCGCTGCCCTCGGAGCGCGGACGGGAGGCGCTCGCCTTGTAGAAGCGGTCGAAGACATGCGGCAGCACGTCCTCCGGGATGCCGGGGCCGTGGTCCCGCACCTTGATGAGGAGGTCCTCGCCCTCCTCGCGCACCATGACGCGTACGGGGGAGCCGCCGTGCTTGAGCGCGTTGCCGATCAGGTTGGCCAGGATCACGTCGAGCCGGCGAGGGTCGAGCCGCGCCATGAGGCCGCGTTCGGCGTCCAGGTCGACGGCGTCCAGCCAGGCGCGGGCGTCGATGCACGCGGTGATCTGGTCCGCGATGTCCACGTAGTCCAGGACCAGCCGGGCGGTTCCCGCGTCGAAGCGGGTGACCTCCATGAGGTTCTCGACGAGGTCGTTCAACCGCCGGGTCTCGCTGACCACGAGCCGTACGGCCGGCTCGATCATCGGGTCGATGCCGCCCGTCTCCGCGTCCAGCTCCTCCTCCAGGACCTCGGTGACGGCCGTGATGGCGGTGAGCGGGGTACGCAGCTCGTGGGACATGTCCGCGACGAAGCGGCGGGATGCCTCGTCGCGGGCGCTCATGTCCGCGACCTTCTTCTCCAGGGCCTCCGCGGTGCGGTTGAACGTCCGCGACAGTTCGGCCAGTTCATCGGTGCCGGACACACGCAGCCGGGTGTCCAGCTCGCCCTCGCCGAGGCGCCGGGCGGCGATGCCGAGCCGGTGGACCGGCTTCAGCACGGTGGTGGCGGCGGCCTGTGCGAGCAGCGCCGAGCCGATCAGGGCGAGTCCGGTCGCGATCCCCAGCGACCAGGCGAGCGAGTTGAGGTCCTTGGCCTCGGGCTCCAGGGACTTGAGCATGTAGCCGGTGGGGCCACCGCCGATGACCTTGGCACCGCCCACCAGGTACGGCTTGCCGTTCTGGTCGATCCGCTGCCAGTACAGGCGGTAGGCGGACTTGCCGTCCTTGTCGTCCGGGGACACCCGCTGCTGTTTTTCCACCGCCTTCTGGAGCGACTTCGGCACGTCCTCCAGGGTGAAGGTGTCCAGGTCGGACTTGCCCACCACGGTCTTGCCCTGCTCGTCCGTCGCGACCAGCAGCACGCTGAACCGCTGGCTGCTGTTCGCCATCTGCCCGGCGGTGTGCTGGAGCTCGTCCTGCGTCGGGTGCACCGGCAGCGAACTCGCCCGGTTCTGCATCTCCTGCTGGAAGTCGCGCAGCACCGCGTCCTGGGTACGGGTGAGCACCGCCTCGCGGTTGAGCCAGTAGGCGATCCCGGACGCCGACACGGCGGCGGTCAGTGCCACCAGCCCGAAGACCACGACCAGGCGCAGCCTCAGGCTGGTGAAGCGGAGTCGTGACAGTGCGGTCTTCCGCCCCGCGGCCCAGCCGCGGAGTCCCCCTGGCGCGTCGGTCACTGAGGGGTGTCCAGCCGGTATCCGACACCGCGGACCGTGCGGATCAGCGTGGGCGACGACGGGACGTCCTCGACCTTGGCGCGCAGCCGCTGCACACAGGCGTCGACGAGCCGGGAGTCGCCCAGGTAGTCGTGCTCCCACACCAGGCGCAGCAGCTGCTGGCGGGACAGGGCCTGCCCGGGCCGTCGGCTCAGTTCCAGGAGCAGCCGCAGCTCGGTCGGGGTGAGCTGCAGATCCTCACCGTTCTTGGTGACGGTCATCGCCGACCGGTCGATGACGACGTTGCCGAACGACGCAGAGTCGCTGGCCTCGCGCTCGCCGCGCCGCAGCACGGCCCGGATGCGGGCGTCGAGCACCCGCCCCTGCACGGGCTTGACGACGTAGTCGTCCGCGCCGGACTCCAGCCCGACCACGACGTCGATGTCGTCACTGCGCGCGGTCAGCAGAATGATCGGCAGCTGGTCGGTGCGCCGGATGCGCCGGCACACCTCGAATCCGTCGATGCCGGGCAGCATCACGTCCAGCACGATCAGGTCGGGCCGCTGTTCGCGCAGCAGCTTGAGACCGTCCTCGCCGGTGGCAGCGGTGGCCACACGGTGTCCCTGGCGCGTCAGTGAGAGCTCCAGGGCCGTTCGGATGGCGTCGTCGTCCTCGATCAGCAACAGGGAAGGCACAGGTGCCATTCTGGCCCATGCCGTGGCCGCCTTTCGACCTCCCCCGACGTTTGTTCGGATTGCCGGGTCCTTCGGAGCGTCCGCGCCACCGGGCGAAGGCCGGGCCGACGGTTCCCGGACGCCGACGGTCCGATCGGCCGACCGCCCGGATCGGCCGATGGGCGCACGTCCGGCACCGTTGCGGCGTTCCTTCCCCGAGGCGGCGGGCCGAAGGACGCGGTGCACGGTCCGTGGCCACGGGGCTGCCCTCCGTCGGCCATAGGGCTCTCGGCTGTGAAGAGGCATTGACACGACTGGGGACAGCCCCTGTGACAGCCCTGTGACAGTCGGCGGACACGGCCATGAAGTGGCCCCGGCAAGCTTTTCGGCACAAGCAAGGCCGCACGGACACCGGGGACTCCACGACGGGGGGCGCGAGATGAACACGCTGCACAGCACCAGCACGAGCGCGGTTGTCACGCGTCTGCACGACGTGACCCGGAGCAATGAGAAGTCCGGTGTCGGCGGGGGTACTTCCCTGCTCGAGCGCAGTCGAGAGCTCGGGGGAGGGCGGGGATGCGCTCGCGGCGCCGGGCGTCAGCACACCGCGTACATGACGGTGGTTGACGCCTTCACGGGGGGAAGCAGGGCGGAGGAGGCTCACGGGGGAGCCGCGTACGGGGAGGTCTCGAGGGAGCGTCACTCGGCGTCGGAGGCGGAGTTCACCGCCTACGTCGAGGAGCGGCGTGCCTCCCTGTACGCCACCGCCTACCACCTGACCGGCGACCGCTTCGAGGCCGAGGACCTGCTGCAGAGCGCGCTGTTCTCGACCTACCGGGCGTGGGACCGGATCAGCGACAAGGCGGCCGTGGGCGGGTACCTGCGGCGAACGATGACCAACCTGCACATCAGCGCGTGGCGCCGCCGCAAGCTGAACGAGTACCCGACCGAGGAGCTGCCGGAGACCGCCGGTGACACGGACGCGATGCGCGGCACCGAGCTGCGCGCCGTGCTGTGGCAGGCGCTCACCCGGCTGCCCGAACTCCAGCGCACCATGCTGGTCCTTCGGTACTACGAGGGCCGCACGGACCCGGAGATCGCGGAGATCCTCGACATCAGCGTCGGCACGGTCAAGTCCAGCATCTGGCGGTCACTCCGCCGGCTGCGCGACGACGAGGCCCTCAGCTTCGGCCGTGACGAGGAGGAGTCCTTCGGCGAGCTCGTCGCCTGAGGGATCGGGGGGAACACGGGGGAAGCACCACCAGGGGGAACACGGGGGAGTGGTTCCGGGGGGAACCACGGGGGAGCACGAGAGAGCGGGGCTGGAGGATCGGGGGGTCCATCCAGTCCCGCTTTCGCGTGCGGACGCGGCGCTATCCGCCGTACGCCGCCGCGGGAGCCACGTGCGCGAACCAGCCGGCAGCCTCCTGAGGGGTGAGCCGCCGCTCCAGTAGGAGGTTCCCGGGCATTCCGGGGAAGAACCGTCCGGCGGGCCAGCTGCGCGGGTACGGGGGCGGATCCAGGACCAGCAGCCGTACCCCGCCCACCACGGGTATGTCGGAAGGGTCGCCCTCGTTCCAGATCCAGCTGCCGTCCGGAGCCACGAGATTGAAGGTCCCGGTCGTCAGCACCTGCCCCGGGGCATCCCGGCACACGGCGACCTCCTGAGCCGACGGAGCGTGTCCCGGGACGTGTCCGCCGCCGGCCAGCGCGTCCGCGAGCAGCGTGTGCAGCTGGAAGGTGTCGCCGATCCCTGACATGCGCAGCAGGTAACCGGTGCCGCTCTCCCGGTGCAGGGCGACAAGCGGTTCGTCGTCCAGGACGCGCAGCGCGTACGCCAGGCCCTTGAACGCGTCTGAGTCGGACGCCTGGGAGAGGCGGGCGAGCAGGGCCAGCGCCTCCCGCCGGCGCTCGCCGTCCAGCCGCAGACGCGCGGCCTTGTGGTTGAGGTGGGCGAGGGCCGCCATCTGCCACTGCGGCAGACTCCACCAGGCTTCGGCGGGCTGGACACCGGTGATGGCGACGATGTCCGGCGGCGGGAAGCCGCTGTCGTCGGGCTCGGGAATCTTGTCGCCGCCGCCGTCGGCCCAGCGCGCGCAGAACTCCAGGGCGTCCTCAAGCGTGGCCCGCAACCCGTCGAACAGACCGGGCGCGGTGCGCAGTGGGTCGGCACCGCGCTCCACGCACGCGCCGACGATCACCGCGACCACTCCACGCGGCCCGGGCGGCACCTGCTCCAGCACCTCCGCGAGCCGGGGCCCGCCCTCCTGGATCTCCCAGGGCCCGGCCTGCCCGAAGCCCTCCCGCAGCCCCGCGAAAGCGCGCCCTGTTGCCTCCGGATCCCGTGCATGCACCGCATCCACGAACCCCGCAACAGCCCCCGCGAACGCCCCATCCGTCTCATGTGTCACCCGGGCACCCTATATCGACACCAAATCACGAAGTCACCGCCGAGCCAAGGCAGTTACAGCCCACCACACCCCCCGCCAACCCCCGAAAGCAGCACGGCGAACCGCGCAAATCCCCCACGCACCGGCAGTCGAAGACGTGGCGGTGCGATCGCGACAGGGGCGCGGGGAACTGCGCAAAACCCCCACGCACCCGCAGTCGAAGACATGGCGGAGCGATCCCGGCAGGGGCGCGGGGAACTGCGCAAACCCACCCACACACCCGCAGTCGAAGACGCGGCGGTGCGACCCCGACAGGGGCGCGGGGAACCGCGCAAAACCCCCACGCACCCGCAGTCGAAGACATGGCGGAGCGATCCCGGCAGGGGCGCGGGGAACTGCGCAAAACCCCCACGCACCCGCCGTCGACGCCCCACCCCAAGCGGAGCGCTCACGCGCGCAGGGCAACCCCCCGCCGCCCCGCCGCAGCCGCGGTCAAACGGCTGAGTGCCTCGTCCCGGTCGCACCCGTACGCCCCGAGCGCCACCTGCCGAGCCACGATCGACCGCTCCGCCCGCATCAGCCGCCACCCCCGCCGCAGCAGGAACGGCACCGACTTGCGCCCTTCCCTGAGATCACGCACGAACCGGCGCCGGAACGTCTTCAGCGGCCCCCGAGTCAGGCACAGCGCATCGGCCAGGACCCCGAGCTCACGGCACTGTTCCACGATCTCCGCGGCGAAGACGCCCTCCGCGATGAACACGGGCGTACGGTCGATGCACAGCGACTCCTCGCCCGTACGCGCGCTCTTCGCGATGTCGTACACCGGCACCCTCGTGCGGCCCGTGGCGCACAGTTCGGCGATCGCCTTGACCGCGACCTCCGCGTCCCACGACTCGGGGTGGTCCCAGTCGATGTCCGAACTCTCCTCCACCAGCGGCAGCGTCGGGTCGTCGCCCTCCTTGTAGAAGTCGTCGAGCCGCAGCACGGGCAGGCCGGAGAGGGCGGCGACGAGGGACTTGCCGGAGCCGGAGGGGCCGCACAGCAGGACGACGCGGGCGGGGGCCGGGGGATGGAGACTCACGAGACACCAGTTTGACGCATGCAGTGCACCGCGCCGACCCCGCGGGTCAACGTTGGAGCGCACATCACATCTCAACTACCCTTCGTGCCGACATGATTACTTTGAGCAGTGAGAAGGTGGCACCGGCAATGGCACGACACGCCTCACCCAAGAACCCTTCCGCGCGGCGGGCCCTCGCCGTGCTGGCGACCGCGGGTGCCGCACTGGCGGCCGGCGCGGCCACCGCGTCGGCGGACACCGCCCCGGCGCTCGACGCGACGCACGCACGGCCCGCGTCGATGAGCGGCATCGGTCAGCAGTCGGGGCTGTCGCAGCTGACGGGGCCGCTCGGCTACGCCGTCGGCCCGGTGGCCGGGCTGAAGCCCAACCCGCTGGCGGGCACGGGTGTCGACCCGCTCGACAACGGGATCGGCACCCAGCTCGCCGACTTCAAGCCGCTGTCGTCCCGGTCCGTGACCCGGCCGGTCGCCGAGGCGCAGTCGCTCGGCAGTGTGCCCTTGCTCGGGAACCTGCTCGGGGCGGTGCACTGAGCACTCCGTCGGCACCGGGCCGTGGAACGGAGAGCCGCGCTTCCCCCGGACGGTGGGGAAGCGCGGCTCTCCAGACTTCGGGTGCCCCGAACGGCCCGCGTCGGGGTCCCGGCGCCTCAGCGCGTCAGTAGGACGAGCCGGACGCGCCGAGCGAACCCGTCGGGTGCCAGACCGTCTTCGTCTCCAGGAAGGCCGTCAGGCGGTCGATCCCCGGAGTCGCCGCGTAATCCACAGGCTGTGGACGCAGTACGCGCTTGAGGTTGTCCGCGGCCGCGACCTCCAGCTCCTTCGCCAGCTGTACATCGGCACCCGCGAGGTCGATCGCGTTGACGTCCTGGTGCGCGGCGAGGGGTGCCGCGATCTCCGCCGTACGGCCGGAGAGCACGTTGACGACACCGCCGGGCAGGTCCGAGGTGGCGAGTACCTCGCCGAGGGACAGCGCCGGGAGCGGGGACTTCTCGCTGGCGATGACCACCGCCGTGTTGCCGGTCGCGATCACCGGGGCGATCACCGAGACCAGCCCGAGGAACGACGACTCCTGCGGGGCGAGGACCGTCACCACGCCCGTCGGCTCGGGAGAGGAGAGGTTGAAGAAGGGCCCCGCCACCGGGTTGCCGCCGCCGACCACCTGAGCGATCTTGTCGGTCCAGCCCGCGTACCAGACCCAGCGGTCGATCGCCGCGTCCACGACCGCCGCCGCCTTGGACTTCGACAGCCCCTCGGCCTCGGCGACCTCCCGGACGAACTGGTCCTTGCGGCCCTCCAGCATCTCGGCGACGCGGTAGAGGATCTGGCCGCGGTTGTACGCCGTCGCGCCCGACCAGCCACCGAACGCCTTGCGCGCGGCGACGACCGCGTCACGGGCGTCCTTGCGGGAGGACTGGGGAGCGTTGGCCAGCCAGTTGCCCTTGGAGTCCGTCACCTCGTACACCCGGCCGCTCTCGGAACGCGGGAACTTCCCGCCGACGTACAGCTTGTAGGTCTTGAAGACGCTGAGCCGCTCAGTCTTTTCGGTCTTCTCAGACATCGAGGTAAGCCTCCAGGCCGTGGCGACCGCCCTCGCGGCCGAAGCCCGACTCCTTGTACCCGCCGAACGGCGAGGTCGGGTCGAACTTGTTGAACGTGTTGGACCAGACGACACCCGCGCGCAGCTTGTTCGCGACGGCCAGGATCCGGGAACCCTTCTCCGTCCAGATACCGGCGGACAGGCCGTACTGCGTGTTGTTGGCCTTGGCGACGGCCTCGTCCGGGGTGCGGAAGGTCAGGACCGACAGCACCGGGCCGAAGATCTCGTCGCGGGCGATGGTGTGCGCCTGAGTGACGTTCGTGAACAGCGTCGGGGCGAACCAGTAGCCGCTCTCGGGCAGTTCACAGGCCGGGGCCCAGCGCTCGGCGCCCTCGGCCTCGCCCTGCTCGGCGAGCGCGGTGATCCGGGCCAGCTGCTCGGCGGAGTTGATCGCGCCGATGTCGGTGTTCTTGTCGAGCGGGTCACCGAGGCGCAGCGTCGACAGACGGCGCTTGAGGGAGTCCAGCAGCTCGTCCTGGATCGACTCCTGCACCAGCAGACGCGAGCCCGCGCAGCAGACCTGGCCCTGGTTGAAGAAGATGCCGGTCACGATGCCCTCGACCGCCTGGTCGATGGGCGCGTCGTCGAAGACGATGTTCGCGCCCTTTCCGCCCAGTTCGAGCGTGAGCTTCTTGCGGGTCCCCGCGACCGTGCGGGCGATCTCCTTGCCGACGGCCGTGGAGCCGGTGAAGGCGACCTTGTTCACGTCCGGGTGCGCGACGAGCGCGGCGCCCGCGTCACCGTAGCCCGGGAGGATGTTGACGACACCCTTGGGCAGGCCCGCCTGGCGGCAGATGTCCGCGAAGAACAGCGCGGACAGGGGGGTCGTCTCGGCGGGCTTGAGGACGACCGTGTTGCCCGTCGCCAGTGCCGGGGCGATCTTCCACGCCAGCATCAGGAGCGGGAAGTTCCAGGGGATGACCTGGCCCGCCACACCCAGCGGCTTCGGGTTCGTGCCGAAGCCCGCGTGGTCCAGCTTGTCGGCCCATCCGGCGTAGTAGAAGAAGTGCGCGGCGACCAGTGGCAGGTCGGAGTCGCGCGTCTCCTTGATCGGCTTGCCGTTGTCCAGCGTCTCCAGGACCGCCAGCTCGCGGCTGCGCTCCTGGATGATCCGGGCGATACGGAAGAGGTACTTGCCGCGCTCCGAGCCGGGCAGCGCCGACCACTTCTCGAACGCCTTGCGGGCGGCCTTCACCGCACGGTCGACGTCCGCCTCACCGGCCTGGGCGACCTCGGAGAGGACCTCCTCGGTGGACGGGCTGACCGTCTTGAAGACCTTGCCGTCCGCCGCGTCGGTGAACTCGCCGTCGATGAAGAGGCCGTAGGAGGGCGCGATGTCGACGACCGAGCGCGACTCGGGCGCGGGCGCGTATTCGAATACCGATGCCATGTGATCAGTCCACCGTCACGTAGTCGGGGCCGGAGTAGCGGCCGGTGGCCAGCTTCTGACGCTGCATCAGCAGGTCGTTCAGGAGCGAGGAGGCGCCGAAGCGGAACCAGTGGTTGTCCAGCCAGTCCGCGCCCGCGGTCTCGTTGACCAGGACCAGGAACTTGATGGCGTCCTTGGAGGTGCGGATGCCGCCGGCCGGCTTCACACCGATCTGGATGCCGGTCTGCGCGCGGAAGTCGCGGACGGCCTCCAGCATGAGCAGGGTGTTCGAGGGGGTCGCGTTGACGGCGACCTTGCCCGTCGAGGTCTTGATGAAGTCGGCCCCGCCCAGCATGCCGAGCCAGCTGGCCCGCCGGATGTTGTCGTACGTCGACAGCTCACCGGTCTCGAAGATGACCTTCAGCCGGGCGGAGGTCCCACAGGCCTCCTTCACGGCGACGATCTCGTCGTACACCTTCATGTAGTGGCCCGCGAGGAACGCTCCGCGGTCGATGACCATGTCGATCTCGTCCGCGCCGGCGGCCACGGCGTCGCGGACGTCGGCCAGCTTCACGTCGAGCGCGACACGGCCCGCCGGGAAGGCGGTGGCCACCGACGCGACCTTCACGCCGGAGCCCGCGACGGCCTCCTTCGCGACGGCCACCATGTCGGGGTAGACGCAGACGGCCGCGGTCGTGGGCGTCGTACGGTCCGTCGGGTCGGGGTGGACCGCCTTGGCGCCGAGCGCCCGGACCTTGCCCGGGGTGTCCGCGCCTTCCAGCGTCGTCAGGTCGACCATCGAGATGGCGAGGTCGATGGCGTACGCCTTCGAGGTGGTCTTGATGGATCGGGTGCCGAGGGAGGCGGCGCGCGCCTCCAGGCCGACCGCGTCGACACCGGGCAGCCCGTGCAGGAAGCGGCGCAGCGCGCTGTCGGACGCGGTGACATCCGTAAGAGCGGTGGAGGAGATGGGCATGGTCACCAGCCGAGCATATCTACGCGCGTAGCATCTGTACAGTCCCTGTGGATTACGGATGCGCTGCGGACACGTTCCGGACACGGGCGGACACCACGTCCGCTACAGCACGGGACCGACTACGAGGTCTCCCGCACGGGTCGTGCAGAATCGGAACCATGACGACCCCCGATCACCAGCCGTCCGCGCCGGGCCCCTCGGAACCCGAGCACCGCGACCGCGTCTACCGGTCCCAGTCCGGCATCGCGGGCGGCGTGCTGATGCTCGCCATCGTGCTCTGGCTCGGCATCGACGCCATCGTGGCCGGGCACGGCCGCACGCCCTGGCTGGCGCTCGCCCTGCTGATCCTGGTGATCCCCGCGGTCACGGCGTTCACCCTGCGCCCGGCCGTGTACGCGAACGACGAGCGGCTGCGCATCCGCAACCCGTTCCGCGTGATCGTGCTCCCCTGGGACTCGGTCGCGGCGCTCCGCTCCGGCTACTCGAACGAGGCGGTCAGCGCCGCGGGCACCAAGTACCAGATGTGGGCGCTTCCCGTCTCGCTGCGCGCCCGCAAGAGGGCGAACACCAGGGTCGCGCGGCGCGCCGCCGGGCAGGCCGCGGACATCGACAGCGGCCTGACCTCCCGGCGCTCGATGCTGGGCGGCGCACGGCACGACACGGACGGCCCGCTGCGTTCCCCGGGTGACCAGATCATGCACGACCTGCGCGAACTGGCCGAGAGCCATGAGCACTCCGAGCACACTCAGGGCGAGCCGACCGTCCGCTGGGCGTACGAGGTGATCGGCCCGGTCGTGGCCGGTGCGGTGCTGCTGGCGATCCTGCTGGCCACGGGCTGAGCAGCCGGTAATGACGGCGAAGGGGCGCTTCCCGCGGGAGCGCCCCCTTCCGTCTTCCGTCCTCGGCCCGCGGTCTTCGACCGGCCTTGGGGCGAGGCTCAGATACCGGCGGCTGCCGCCAGGTCCCGCTTGATCCCCGCGAGCAGCTCCGCCGCCGTCGCCCGCGCCGCCCGGAGACCGGTGTGCCCGGCGACGGGAACCACGACCTCCAGGTAGCACTTCAGCTTCGGCTCCGTGCCGCTGGGCCGGACGATCACACGGGCGCCGTCGAGCGTGTAGCGCAGCCCGTCGGTCGGCGGGAGCTTGTCCGTGCCCTTGGTGAGGTCCTCGGACCGCACGATGGACAAACCCGCGAGCTGGGTCGGAGGCTGCTCGCGCAGGCGCCCCATCGCGTTCGCGATCACGGACAGGTCCTCGACCCGGACCGAGAGCTGGTCCGTCGCGTGCAGTCCGTGTTCGACGGCGAGGTCGTCGAGGAGGTCGAGGAGGGTACGGCCCTCCTCCTTCAGCGCGGAAGCGAGCTCGGTGATGAGCAGGGCGGCCGTGATGCCGTCCTTGTCGCGCACGCCTTCCGGGTCGACGCAGTAGCCGAGCGCCTCCTCGTACCCGTAGCGCAGGCCCTCCACCCGGGCGATCCACTTGAAGCCGGTGAGGGTCTCCTCGTAGGGCAGGCCCGCCTTCTCGGCGATACGGCCGAGGAGGGAGGAGGAGACGATCGACTCGGCGAAGGTGCCGGTGACCCCGCGGCGGACCAGATGCGTGGCCAGCAGGGCGCCCACCTCGTCTCCGCGCAGCATGCGCCAGTCGGCGCCGTCCCTGACGGCCACGCCGCAGCGGTCGGCGTCGGGGTCGTTGGCGATCACGAGGTCGGGGTCCGTCCGGCGGGCCTCGGCGAAGGCGAGGTCCATCGCGCCGGGCTCCTCCGGGTTGGGGAACGCGACGGTCGGGAAGTCGGGGTCGGGTTCGGCCTGCTCGGCGACGAGGACCGGGGCCGGGAAGCCCGCCCGGGCGAACGAGGCGAGGAGGACGTCCTTGCCCACGCCGTGCATCGCCGTGTAGACGGCGCGCGCGGTGCGCGGCGAGCCCTGGGCGAGGACGGCGTCCGTGCGGGCGAGGTAGGCGTCGAGGACGCTGTCGTCGAGCGTGTCCCAGCCGCTGTCCGGACGGGGCACCGAGTCGAGACCGGCGATGGCGTCGATCTCCGCGGCGATCCCCGCGTCGGCCGGGGGCACGATCTGGGAGCCGTCGCCGAGGTAGACCTTGTAGCCGTTGTCGCGGGGCGGGTTGTGGCTGGCGGTGACCTCCACACCGGCGACCGCGCCGAGGTGCCGGATGGCGAAGGCGAGCACCGGGGTGGGCAGGGGGCGCGGGAGGACGGCCGCACGCAGGCCCGCGCCCGTCATGACCGCCGCGGTGTCCCTGGCGAAGTCGGCGGACTTGTGGCGGGCGTCGTAGCCGATGACCACGAGGCCGTCGCCCTGGCCCTGCGACCTGAGGTACGCGGCGAGACCGGCGGCGGCGCGGATGACCACGGCGCGGTTCATGCGCATGGGACCGGCGCCGAGTTCGCCGCGCAGGCCCGCGGTACCGAACTGGAGGGTGCCGCTGAAGCGTGCGGCGAGCTCGGCGTGGTCCTTGGCGTCGATGAGCTTGGCGAGTTCCTCACGGGTTTCCGCGTCGGGGTCCTCGGCCAGCCACGCCTCGGCCCGTGCGATGAGTTCGTCGTGCACGTCGGGTCAACCTCTCGTTGTGTGTCTCTGCGGCGCCGCGCGCGCCGCGTTCGGCCGCGGAGGCGCCCGCTCCTTGGCCGGTCGGGTGCCGGGCAGTCGGGCGCCGGGCGTTCCAGTGTCGGGCTGCCCGGGGTCGTGCGGCCAGGTACCGGCCGGTGCGGAGGCGGCCGGTCCGGCCGGTGACCGTCCGCCGCCGAGCGGGTCGGTGTCCGTCTACCCGGTGCAGGCCGGTCGGGTGCCGGGCGGGACGGTGTCGCCGTCCGGTGCCGGCCGGTCCGCTGCCGGGCCGTCCGATGGTGTCCGGGCCGTATCGGCCGGCCTGGAGCCGGACGGGCGCTGCGCCGACGGGCGGCCGGTCCCGCACCGCACGACTGCGTCGGGGCCCGGTGCGGTCCGGACCGGCCGGCTCCTGCGCCCTGAGCCCTGGCGCGGCGCCGCCGGTCCGGCGGGGGTTCGGGGCGCGGCCTTCAGGCCGCCCACCCGGTGGGCCGTTCCCTACAGCCGGTTGAGCACCTGGGCCAGCAGCCCGCCCATGCGCGTGGCGCTGTCGCGGCCCGCCTGGAGGACCTCCTCGTGGTTCAGCGGCTCGCCCGTCATACCGGCGGCCAGGTTCGTCACCAGGGAGATGCCCAGGACCTCGGCCCCCGCCTCGCGGGCGGCGATCGCCTCGAGAACCGTGGACATGCCCACCAGGTCCGCACCGATGGTGCGGGCCATGCGGATCTCCGCCGGGGTCTCGTAGTGAGGGCCGGTGAACTGCGCGTAGACGCCCTCTTCGAGGGAGGGGTCGATCTCCTTGCACAGGGTGCGCAGCCGGGGGGAGTACAGGTCGGTCAGGTCGACGAAGTTGGCGCCGACGATCGGGGAGGTCGCGGTCAGGTTGATGTGGTCGCTGATCAGGACCGGCTGTCCGGGACGCATCGTCTCCCGCAGGCCACCGCAGCCGTTGGTGAGCACGATGGTCTTGGCGCCGGCGGCGACGGCGGTGCGGACGCCGTGCGCGACGGCGGCGACCCCGCGGCCCTCGTAGTAGTGCGTGCGGCCCAGGAAGACCAGGGCACGCTTTTCACCGACCTGGTACGAGCGGATCTTGCCGCCGTGGCCCTCGACGGCCGGCGGCGGGAAGCCGGGCAGTTCGGTGACGGGGAACTCGGCGTCCGCCTCGCCGAGGGCGTCAACGGCGGGTCCCCAGCCGGAGCCCATCACGAGGGCGACGTCGTGGGTCTCGGCGCCCGTCAGCTCACGCAGCCGCGCGGCGGCGGCGTCGGCGGCGGCGTAGGGGTCGCCCTGGATGTCGTCCGGAAGAAGAGATGCGTTCACGCGGATGAGCGTAACCGGTCCGGGCCTACGCGCGTAGATGATGGAGGTCACGGGAATGCGATCGTTGTCTTGTCGTTTCCGGCGAAGGGGCGTCACCGAGGGGCGGCCGGGCGCCCCGGACGAGGCGGCCGGGGTGACAGGGGTGCGCTGGTCAGGCGCTGGAACGAGCCGGTCAGGCGTCCGGGATCAGGACGTCCTTGTCGTTGAAGACCTCGACGATGAAGACCAGCAGACGGCCACGGCTGACCGTGTATTCGACCAGAATGTTCTGGGTGAGCCGGATCGTGCGGTCGTCACCGGTCGAGCTTATGGGCCGGGACACGTCGAGGAAGGGATCGCGGGCCAGCATGGCGATGCCCTTGTCGAACGCGTTGCGCTGCTGGTCGTCCAGCCGGTCGCGCGCGGTCGCCGCCTGCTCGGTGTAGAAGACCTGGTACGTGCGCGTGCCGGTCATGATGTGCTTCTCCCGATCTCCCGTCCCCGCCTCGTTGCTGCACCGGGTTCCTGTCGAGTCTAGGTCCGGCCTCTGTCAGCAGGGCCTCTTGCGCAGTTCCATCACGTAATCGTGTGGGGCCCCGGCCGACTCCGCGGCGTCGGCGATCTCGCCGAGGTAGCGGGCGGACGGGAGCCCGCCCTCGTAGCCGTTCAGAACATACGTCCAGGCGGGTTCCTCACCGTCCAGAGTGTGTACGCGGACCCGCGTCCGGCGGTAGACCTCGAGGCCCACGCTCTCCCAGCGGTCCATGGGCTCCTCGTCCATGTCCGCGATGTCGTACAGCGCGACGAACACCTGCGAGAACGGGTCCTCGACGATCGTCGCCAGGGCGCCCTCCCAGCCCATGTGCTCGCCGCCGAAGGTCAGCCGCCAGCCATTGAGCCAGCCGGTGGCGCGCATCGGGGAGTGGGGTGCGCGGCGCGTCATCAGCCGCGCGTCGAGATTGCCGGCGTACGCGGCGTAGAGCGACATGGGGTCGAGGGTACGGCAGTACCGGGGCCGTCTCACCGGCAACCGGAACCGTCCCCGCCCGGTAACCGGAACCGCCCGCGATCGACCCCCGGACCGCCTTCGCCCTGCCCCCGCAGGAGAACCACCCCGGGGCGTGCGGGACAATGGAGTACGTGACTCGGATCGTGATCATCGGTGGCGGACCCGGCGGATATGAAGCGGCGCTGGTCGCCGCGCAGCTCGGCGCGGAGGTGACCGTCGTCGACTGCGACGGTCTGGGCGGGGCGTCGGTGCTCACCGACTGCGTGCCGTCGAAGACGCTCATCGCGACGGCCGAGGTGATGACCACCTTCGACTCGTCGTACGAGGAACTGGGCATCATCGTCGCCGACGACACCCCGCCGCTGGAGCAGGCCGCCCGGGTCGTCGGGGTCGATCTCGGGAAGGTCAACCGACGGGTGAAGCGGCTCGCGCTCGCCCAGTCCCACGACATCACCGCCTCCGTCACGAGGGCCGGTGCCCGGGTCATGCGCGGGCGTGGCCGACTGGAGGGCATGCAGGCCCTGGACGGATCGCGCAAGGTCGTCGTGCGCGCCGCGGACGGCAGCGAGGAGACCCTGACCGCCGACGCCGTGCTCATCGCCACCGGCGGTCACCCGCGCGAGCTGCCCGACGCCCAGCCCGACGGCGAGCGCATCCTCAACTGGACCCAGGTCTACGACCTCGACGAGCTTCCCGAGGAACTGATCGTGGTCGGCTCCGGTGTCACCGGCGCCGAGTTCGCCGGTGCCTACCAGGCCCTCGGTTCCAAGGTCACCCTCGTCTCCTCCCGAGACCGCGTGCTGCCCGGCGAGGACCCGGACGCCGCCGCCGTACTGGAGGACGTCTTCCGGCGCCGGGGCATGAACGTGATGGCACGCTCCCGCGCGCAGTCCGTCAAACGCGTCGGGGACCGGGTCGAGGTCGCCCTGGCCGACGGCCGCGTGATCACCGGGTCGCACTGCCTCATGGCCGTCGGCGCCATCCCCAACTCCAGCGGGATGGGGCTGGAGGAGGCCGGGGTCAAGCTTCGCGAGTCCGGGCACATCTGGACCGACAAGGTCTCGCGGACGACGGCGCCCGGGGTGTACGCCGCCGGTGACGTGACGGGTGTCTTCGCGCTCGCGTCCGTCGCCGCCATGCAGGGCCGCATCGCGGTCTACCACTTCCTGGGCGACGCGGTCACCCCGCTCAACCTGAAGACCGTCTCCTCGAACGTCTTCACCGACCCCGAGATCGCCACGGTCGGCTACACCCAGGCGGACGTCGACGCCGGCAAGATCGACGCGCGGGTCGTCAAGCTGCCGCTGCTGCGTAACCCCCGTGCCAAGATGCAGGGCATCCGGGACGGCTTCGTCAAGATCTTCTGCCGTCCGGGCACCGGGATCGTCGTCGGCGGAGTGGTCGTCTCGCCGCGCGCTTCCGAACTGATCCATCCCATCTCGATCGCGGTCGACAACAATCTGACGGTCGAGCAGATCGCCAACGCGTTCACCGTGTACCCCTCGCTGTCCGGCTCGATCGCCGAGGTGGCACGGCAGTTGCACACGCGGAAGGCCGGAGCCGAGGCCTGAGCCGCCGCCTGGCCGACAGGGCCGGTCAGGCCCGGTGACCTGCGAGGAGCCGGTCACCGGGGCCGGTCGCCGGGGTCGCCGCGCGGCCGGTCACGGGGAGTCGCCGGCGGTGTCACCGGCATGGACACGGGGCGTAAGCGCATATACCACTGTCAGACCTGCTGTGCGAACAACTTCTGCTATTCGGCGCAAACTGCTGAAAGCAGACGGTCGTTGGGGTTACTGTCAGTTTCGTGTTCGCTGCAGAACGTCGCCAATTGATCCTCGAAATGGTGCGAGCGAATGGAGCCGTGTCGCTCCGTGAGCTCGCCCGCGTCGTCCAGACCTCCGAAGTGACCGTACGGCGGGACGTGCGCGCACTGGAGGCAGAAGGACTCCTCGACCGCCGGCACGGCGGTGCGGTATTGCCGGGCGGGTTCACGCGGGAGTCCGGCTTTCCGCAAAAGTCACATCTCGCGACCGCCGAGAAGACGGCCATCGCCGATCTCGCCGCCGGGCTCGTCGAAGAGGGCGAAGCCATCGTGGTCGGGGCGGGGACCACCACTCAGGAACTGGCCCGCCGGCTCGCCCGGGTGCCCGGGCTGACCGTCGTCACCAACTCCCTGCTGGTGGCCCAGGCGTTGGCCCACGCCAACCGCGTGGAGGTCGTGATGACCGGCGGCACGCTGCGCGGTTCCAACTACGCCCTCGTCGGCAGCGGGGCCGAACAGTCGCTCCAGGGGCTCAGAGTCTCCAAGGCGTTCCTGTCCGGGAGCGGGCTCACCGCGGAGCGCGGCCTGTCCACGTCCAACATGCTGTCGGCGTCCGTCGACCGCGCGCTGGTGCAGGCCGCCGCGGAGGTCGTCGTCCTCGCCGACCACACCAAGCTGGGCACGGACACGATGTTCCAGACCGTGCCGACGGATGTGATCACCCGGCTGGTGACGGATGAGCCGCCCCCGCATGACGACCGCGCGGCCACCGAGTTGCAGGCCCTGGCCGACCAGGGCGTGCAGATCGCCGTCGCCGGAGCCTCGGGCGGCGGATCGGCGGGAGGCGACGGGGTCCCGGCGGGACGCCAGCCGCGCAGGGACGTTCCCCTTCCCGGTCCGCGCCGCGGCCAGGTCCCCGGCGGCGGCCCGCAGTTGCGCACCGCCACGGTCCTGGGGGAGCCGCCCACCGGAGAACGCGCACGCGTCGCGGATCTGCGTCGCCGTTAGCGACCGGCGGGGCTCGCTTCCGAGGCCCGCCGCCGACGGCAGGTGCCCGCCCGGCTCCACCGGACACCGGGCATCGGACCGGCACGACGAGGAGGCGCCCCGCCGACCGTCGGTTCCGGTGAGCGAGGCGCCTCGACGCGTACGTACTGCGTGTACGTCAGCGCGTGATTCAGTCCTTGATGTCGCAGATGGTGGCGCCGGAGGTGAGGGAGGCGCCGACTTCGGCGGTGAGGCCCTTGATGGTGCCTGCCTTGTGGGCGTTGA
>NZ_JBEYVV010000026.1:0-107128 GCF_040644155.1 Streptomyces sp. NPDC047022
ATGGCCCCGGACCGTGTTGGTCCGGGGCCTTCGTCTTGCTGCGGGCCAGGGCGCCGCGGATCGTCCGTATGACTATCCATCCATGGCGGCATGTCGGCTTTGATCCCTTTATGCGCTGATTAGCTTGAGTGCTGCCGTTCCGCATCGGCGGACCGGACAGGTCCGGACGAGCCAGCGGAGGAAAGCCCATGAGCCGGCGAAGTGTGAGTATCAGCATGGCGGCGGGAGTACTGCTCGCTGGAGTCGCGGCGGCTCCGGCGCACGCGAATACGCCGGTGGCCTGCTCGGACACGGCCCTGATCCAGGCGATCAACGACTCCAACACCGGCGCCAACGACCACATCCTGGACCTGACGTCATACTGCGTGTACACGCTCACCGACGCCGACGGTACCCTCCCCACGATCACGGCGGCTTTGACCATCCACGGTCACAATGCCACCATCCGCCGCGACCCGAACGCCACCACCAACTTCGGAATCTTCGTGGTCGGCGCCACCTCCCTGACCATGGACACCCTCACCGTCATGAACGGCAGCGCCGGCAATGGCGGCGGGGTGGACCTTCCCGCAAGCGGCACCCTGACCACTACCAACGTGAACTTTCAGGGCAACACCGTCACCGGCTTCGGTGGCGCGATCTTCGCCACGAGAGGTTCCTCAATCTCCCTCACCGGCGGCACCATCAGCGACAACCACGCCGGCAGCACCGGAGGCGGCATCAATGCCACCCAAAACGTCACCGTCACCCTGACCTCGGTGACCGTGACCCGCAACCGCTCCGACATCAGCTCCGGCGGCGTGAACATCGCCACCACCACCAACCAGCCCACGACCATCACGAACAGCACCATCAGCCACAACACCGCGACCCACAATGTGGGCGGCCTCAACGCCATCGTCTCCGGTCCGCTGACCATCACGGGCACTACGATCGCGGACAACCGGGTCACCAGCAGCACCTCGGGCGGGGCCGGAATCGTTTTCGAGGCGGACGGCGCCGGGAGCGGCACGATCACGAACTCCACGATCAGCGGCAACACCCTCACCGGCTTCACGAACGACGGCCTCAGCAACCGGGGCGGCGGCCTCTTCGTCCAGGGAGGCCCCCTCACCCTGGACAACACCACCGTCCACGGCAACCGGCTCGTCGGCGCCTTCGGACAGGGCGCCG
The DNA here is from genome assembly GCF_040644155.1 of Streptomyces sp. NPDC047022. Taxonomy (NCBI): domain Bacteria; kingdom Bacillati; phylum Actinomycetota; class Actinomycetes; order Kitasatosporales; family Streptomycetaceae; genus Streptomyces; species Streptomyces sp. NPDC047022. The sequence continues at coordinate 1,174 of NZ_JBEYVV010000026.1, forward strand.
GAATCGCAGCAGAAGGACTCAACGGAGCGGCCACGCTGACCCTGCAGAACGGCACCACCCTCACCGGCAACCTCGCCTCCGGCCGCTACTCCCAAGGCGGCGGCCTCTACACCGCCAACTCCACCAACGGCGTCACCGTGAACGTGACCGGCTCCCACATCGACGCCAACAAGGTGACCGGTACCGGCTCCGCCCCCGCAGGCTTCTACAACACCGGGGGCACCGTCTCTCTCATCACGTCCAGCGTGAACAACAACATCGCCCCGATCGCGCCCGCGCCCGGCGGGGTGTGGACCGACACCCAGTTCGTTTCCACCGCCGGTTCCACCATCACCGGCAACATTCCCACGAACTGCCTTCTCAGCCCCGTCATCCCCACTGGCTGCGTCGGCTGACACTCCCCCCGCGCGGCTTACCCGAGACCTCAGCCTCGAGCCGCTCGTTGTCCTGGTCTTTGTCCAGTGCACCAGTGGCCGCCACCGTCCGCCCCCGTACGCACGCCCTGTCTGACCTGCCACACGAACCGCCATGAACGCCCCTGCATGACCGCACGGACAGTTGGAAAGCGTGTTGGGGGCAACCCCTCACGAGTTCGAATCTCGTTTCCTCCGCCAGTGCCTCATCGGGCACGATGTCGAAGGGCCCCACTGTTCGCAGTGGGGCCCTTCGACGTTCGCAGTCTCAACGCGCTTCGGCGGAGTCGTTCGGACTGTCGTCGGCGGCGGGCTTCGCCACCACCTTGCACCACCAAAACACGCTCTACCAGGCGACCCTGCCCGCGGCCTTGTTCGTGACCTCGATCCTTTCGGATCCACGCACAACCCGGACGGTGGACAAGGACCGCCGCTCCTTCCCTGGGTGCGTGCGCGCTGAGCTGCTTCTGTGGATTGCCTCAGTGGCCAACGAGGTTACGGACGAGGCTGACGTGCGAAGACCCTCCGTTCTAATCGCAGGCCCACCGAGATCCACAAGGCCGTCAGCCAGTGAGCTACAACTTGCTCCAGGGTTCAAGCCCCGGCTGCGCTCCGCTCCGCCGGGCGCGCTTCCTACCGCGCTGTCAGCGCGTCAAGGTCACCAGTCCGAGGATCACCAACCCGACTCCCATGAATCCGAACTGCAGTCTCATGCGTTTAGGGCTCTCCCAGGGCGTCCTCCATCGCGTCCCGTAACGCGGCGAAAAGGTCACGTCTGCCCAGTCCCACACCCAGACGTCCACGCCGCGATAGCCACAGGCCACCACGATGAAAGCGCTGCCCGCGATCAGTGCAAGCACCCCACGGAGAAGCACGCCGTCCTCCCCCTGCCTCATGACTACCGTCACTGTCGCGGCATTGTCGCAGGAGGCGCCGAAGACAATGGGGACGGTCCCCGGCAGGGCCGTGGCAGGGCCGTGGCAGGGCCGAGAGTGGCACGTGTGCCCTTCACATGCCCGATCAGACAGGACGCGGCAGGGAATAGCGGGGAGCAGCGGCCACCGACCCGAGAAGCGCCAGGCCGACGACTTGCCGGCTCAGGCTGCATCCGCATACGCGATCTTCCGAACTGGTGCTCCAAGACCCGGAGAGCGGCGCTTGACCGGGTCGTCGAGGACCCCGCCGAGATTGCCACGAGACCCACCGTGGCAATGGGCTCAGTGGCCGTCGGTCTCAGGCCAGTACCAAGACTCGTCGTCCTCCAGCGCGAGGTCGCCCGCGATGCCGTGCTCAAGCTTGCCTTCGAGCCGCATGCTCAGCCATTCACGGAGCGTCAGGTCGCACTTGTGTCGCTCTCCCTGGTCCCACCACCACATCTGCCCCTCCGGGCGTCGGCAGTCGAGCATGGACCACGTGGCACAGCCGTGGTCGCAGAACAACAGCACCCCGTGAGGCGGAGAAGGTGGCGCTTGCTCTTCTGGATACGGATCGGGCTCGTCGTACTGGAGATACATCTCCAGCATGCTTGGCCCGTCACTCGTGTATCCGTCGCGGAGGCCTTCGATGCCGCCGAAGGGACCGAATCCGCCGTTGGCCACCTCCGTGTAGAGGCGGCGGAGCAGAGGCGGGAGTGGGTAACCGATGATGCGCTCTGCCTCCGCCAGCGCCTCCGCGGATGCGGGTGCCGGCGTGAGCAGACTGCCGCGCAGGTCCGTTGGGCGCCCTGCCTGAACGCGGGCCTCGACCGCCGCCAGCACCTCGTCATCGGTCACTCTGATGATGATCGCAGATGTCTGTGCGGTGCAGCAGCGAAGTTCAGCAACCATGCCGACCGGGGCCAACCGCACATGCCCCCAGTAGCCCGTCTGACCAGCCCACCAGACCTCCACCCACGTACTGCGTCTTCCGAACCGGCGATACGGCGCGAAGTCAGGGGCGGTCAGTCGCCCCCGCGCAGCTGGGAAGCAGAAGGGAGGGGGCTGTGGTCGGCGGCATGTCGGGTGCATGATGATCCAATGACCTCTTGGCTGAGCACCCGGAGCACATGGTTGCAGGTACTGCTCTTGTGGGCGATCGGACTGACAGCCGCCCTGATCGGAATTGCGTTCGACCGAGCCTTCCTTGAACACCCCCCTCTGAGGCCCTTCGCTTCTAACCTCCCTATGACAGTAGGCGGCACTTTCTGCATCGCCGTCGCCGGCGCCGGGGGGTCGCGTCGTAGGCGACGGCGGCAGGACCGATGATGTGGAGCCGGTTGCCGTACAGCAGCGAAGTACAGCAACCACAGCAACCGCCCGCCTTCGGCAGTGCCCTTTTGTTTGGTAGCAGCTCAGGAGGGCTCATGAGCACCGTCCACGTACGCATCGGGGACTACCGGTCCAAGTACCACACTGACGTTGATTGCCCGTCGCTGAACGGAAAGCAAGATACCCACCTGGGGCAGAAGTCGATGCCCGAGGACGAGGCCAAGAAGCGAGGGCTCACGGCCTGCCAGCACTGCAAGAGGTAGTTGTGCCAGCGCCATGGCTGTCCAGTGGCCTCTTCGTCGCCATGCTGCTGACGGCAGTGACGGCACGCTGAGGGCAACGACGGCGGACGGCAGCGGCACTCGGCGGCCCCGCACGGCAGCGGTACGAGACGACCTGACCGCCCCACGTCGGCGCACCCGCATCTTCCTCGGGCTTGGTCTCACACTCAGCCGAGCCGCTTCGGGACGAAGAGGGCCGTCGTGCCAGACGCCGTGTCAGGATTTCGATCACGGATGCGGATCGTTCCTGAGTCTTGGGGCCCTGTTTGCTGTCATCTGTGGTGGCCGGGCTTCTTCGGTTTCTCGGGCTTGTGGGGCTTGTGGGGTTTTCCCTTCCCCGCGGTGATCGCGATACCGCTCGGGCCGGTGCCGACGGGGATGGTGGCGACGACGGTGGTGGTGGTGTCGATCAACGACACATTGCCCGAGGCAACCCGTCTCGGGGGGGTGCTGCGTCCTCCCGTGTGCGAGGACTCGAAGCGCCGGACGAAGCGGCAAGGGCGGTCGATGGTGAGCAATTCGTTGGGCGCGGCGGTGTGCGGTGGCGTTGCCCTGCTGCTGCTCGGCTTCGCGGTGCGGGAGGCTGCCGTGGTGCGGCGGCTGCGGCGGACGGGTATTCGCACCCAGGGTGTCGTGGTCGACCACACGCGGGACGACGAATATTGGGTGCCGGTCATCGCCTTTGTCGACCAGCAGGGACACCGCGTGGAGTTCTCGCCCCGGGAGAGCGGGACCGGGGCGAACCTGGCGAGGGGACTTGAGGTTCAGGTGGTGTACGAGGGCGGGAACCCCCAGGTGGCACGGGTGCTCATGTGGAAGGACATGATGGGGCCGGCGGTGTACATGCTGCTGGGCGCAGTGGTCTTCGCCGGCGGCGCCGTGCTGCTCGCCCTGAAGAACTGACCGCGCCCGCTCTAGTGGCTCTTCAGTTCCCCGATCCGCGCCACCGTCGTTCCCCTCTTCGGGCATACCCACACCGCCGCGTCCGTGCGGACAGTGGCCGTCAGGGGATGCGCGTCCGGGTGTGTCGGGCACTGCGGCCATACCGCCGATGCACCTTCGGACCACAGTGCCTCCACCGCCCAGTCCTGGACCTGATCTGCCAGGTGCACGAGCAACTCTGCGGCGGTGCCGTCCGGATGCGGTGTCAGGCCCTGGCCTGAACCGTCCGGGGCCCAGAGCATGATCCCGATCGTGTCGTCCCAACGTATATCTGGCTGCACCGCGCACTGTGCCCGGAGGTCCCGCAGGACTGTCTCCACAGCTTCGGAGAATTCCATGTCGTTCACTGGGGCTCCTGATCGCCTCGGGGAGAAGTTCCTGACAGTCTCCACTGCCCTTGGAGCTTGCGGTGATCCTTTCGGGGTGTCGGGGCCGGACACCTCCCTGACAGAGCATTGACAGGAAGCAAACATCGCTCGTGAACCATGAGCGCCATGAAGACGCGCACCTTTCGAACAGCGTCCAGGCCCCGTCCCCTTCCGCGGACCACCCTGCTCGTCACGGCCGGTACGACCGCCGTCGCCCTCCTCACCGGATGCGGCGGCTCGGGCGGCACGTCGGACGGCGCATCAGGCGGCGACGGGAACGTCGCTTCGCTGCCCACGCAGGGGAAGTCCGGCTCAGCGGCCAAGACCGGCACCGCCGACCCGGACGCGGGCCGGCCCCAGATCCGGCTGGACAGCAGCCAGGACGAGATCAACCGCATGGAGGAGGCTTATGTCTCCTGTCTCAAGCAGCTGGTAGGGCCGGACTACAAGCAGAAGTGGGTGGAGGCCGCCAAGAGCGGGAAGCCACGGCCCGGCGAGAAGGAATGCCATTCCAAGGACCCGCTCCAGCCTCCGGAACTGGATCCGGACAAAAACCCCCACTTCGCCGACGACACGCGGGAGATGGTCAACTGCATGAACAGCAAGGGCATCAAGAGTGTTGTGGACACCCAGCAGAGCGGCTGGGGGTTGGTCAGCGGCGATGAGATGTCGCTTCCCGGATTCGATGACGCCATACGCACCTGCCAGGTCAAGGCGTACGGCGGGCACGAGTAGCCCGCCCGGCGCATCACGTCGGCAGCTGAAGCGTGAAGACCGTTCCGGCGCCGAGGGTGCTGGTCACCGTGACCTCGCCCTCGTGCGCTTCGACCAGTTGACGCACGATGGCCAGACCCAGGCCGCTGCCACCTGTCCGGCGGCTGCGGGAGCGCTCGGCCCGCCAGAAGCGGTCGAACACCCGTGGGAGATCGTCCGGAGCGATGCCGCTGCCCGTGTCGGCGACCTCGATCAGTACGGTCTTGCCCTTCCGCCGGGAGCGCAGGGACACCGTGCCGCCGGCCGGGGTGTGCCGCAGAGCGTTGGAGACCAGGTTGCCCACGATCTGCCGCAGACGCAGCGGGTCCGCGAACACCCAGACATCGTCCTTGGCGCACACTTCCAGGGCGACCCCCGCCGACTGGGCATGGCCGCCGTACGCGGTGGCGGCATGCTCGAGAATCGTGCCCGCCTCCACGTACTCCAGGTGCAGTTCGAGCGTGCCGGCGTCGGACGCGGCCAGGACCTGCAGGTCGTCCACGATGTGCTGGAGGAGCAGGGTCTCCTCCAGCAGCGAGGCGGTCACCTCGTCCTCGGCCGACAGGACGCCGTCCTGCGTCGCCTCCAGCCAGCCGCGGATGGTGGTCAGCGGGGTCCGCAGCTCATGGGCGATGTCACTGACCATCGCCTTGCGCTGCTCCTCCATGCGTTCGCGGTACGCGGAGAGGTCGTTGAACGCCCTCGTGAGACGCCCGATCTCGTCGTCCGCCGCCACGGGCAGCGGTACGTGCGTCTGTCCCGGCCGGCGGACCGCGTCGGTGAGCGCGCGCAGCGGCCTGACCATACGGAGGCCGACAGCGGCGGTCACCGCCGTGGTCACGACGAGTACCAGCGCGGTGACGCCGACGATCCGGGCGGCGTTGGCCGCGGAGAAGTCGAACCGCCACACCGCCGCCGAGCCGCTCGACCTGCTGACGTACACCCGCGCCACCGGTGCGACGTAGGGAGCGAGTTGTTCGCGGCGGCTGGTGTCGATGCAGTTCTGCGTGGCCGTGCCGATGGCGCCGTCCTCCGGCGGCGGAGTGGGGGTGAAATCGAGGCCGAGCTTCACCGTGCGCAGGCCCTGGCGCCGCAGACAGCCGCTGATCAGCGTGTTGAGATGGGCGAGCGCCGTCGACTCGGTCGGTGTGGGGTCGTCGAGCTGGTAGAGCCGGCAGACGAGCGATGCCTTCAGTTGGTAGTCGCTGCTTCCGGAGACCTGGACCCGGGGGCGCCCGCCGGGGACGTCGACCAGTGCGACGGCTATGGGGAGCTGCAGTTTTTCGCGCACACAGTCCACGCCCTTCTTCGCCATGAGGACGAGCTGCCGGTGTTCCGCGGGCGTCAGCCGGAACGGGCCGAGCGCCTTGGGATAGATGCGGTCCGCCCGCGTGTCGCGGATCAGCGCGGGGTCGGTCTGGAGGGGGTCCACGACCGCGAGCGCCTGAGCCGAGTGCGGCCCGGCCGCGCCCGGGGAGGAGTCGGCGATCAGCCTGCCCCCGGGGCTCTGGAGATCGCGCAGAGTGATACGGCGGTGGGTGCGTGCGGCAAGTTGCCTGACCGTCCGGTCGACGCCGTCCCACCGCGGATGAGTGGCCGCGTAGTCCATCAGCGTCTGGTACACGGCGACGTCGTCGGTGAGGGCCTGCCCGCTCTGCTCGCGGATCACACTGCTCGTCGTCTGCACCGCGAGCCACGCCGTGGCCGACAAGGCGCACCCGGCTATGAGCAACGACGCGGCCAGCAGCCTCGTCAGCAGGCTCTTGCGCAGTGGGACTCCGACCGCGCGGGCGCCGGTCCTCACCGCTCGCCCCGGAGGCCGTCCGGGCCGTCCACATCGTCCGAGCCGTCGGTCAGCTTGTACCCGACACCGACAACGGTCAGCAGATAGGCGGGCCGCCGAGGGTCGGGTTCCATCTTCTTGCGCAGGTTGAGGACGTGTACGTCGATCGTGCGCTCGGTGACGAAGGCGTTGGCGCCCCGCGTATGCATGAGCAATTGCCGGCGGGTGAAGACACGGTCCGGCGCGGCCGCCATGACCGACAGCACCCGGAACTCACCGGCCGTCAACTCGACCCGCCGCGCACCGAACCGGACCTCATGCCGTGCCATGTCCATCGTGAGGGCACCGACGTGCAGCACCGTCTCGTCCACCGGCTCAGCCCGGACCTCGGCCGTGCGCCGGGCCCGCCGCAGCAGGGTCCGGATGCGGGCCATCAACTCCCGGGCACTGTAGGGCTTGGTCATGAAGTCGTCGGCCCCCAGCCCCAGCCCCCGCAGGAGATCCTCCTCGGTGCCCAGGGCCGTGAGCATCAGGATGGCGAGCTCGGACTCCCGGCGCAGCACGCGGCAGACCTGCAGTCCGTCCATCACGGGCATCATCACGTCAAGGACCAGCAGATCGGGTCGGTGGCGGCGTGCCTCATCGATGGCGGAGCCTCCGTCGTGGACGACTACGACGGTGTGGCCCTCCTGCTCAAGGTAGCGGCGGATGACCGTGGCCTGCTTGAGGTCGTCTTCGGCCACCAGGATATGTGCACACACAAAGGCTCACCCTAAGACGCCGCTCAACATCGAACACGCTTCTGATGTCAACCTGACAGCATCCTCATATCGCTTGGCCACGATGGCCGCCATGTCCCCCGATCTGTTGCGGCACGTCCGCAAGCACCGCGTCGAATACGAACCGGCCGAGCCATCGGAGCTCCAGGACCCGGAAGCCGGGAACAAGGGGAGCGGCAAGAGAGGGAAGAAGCGGCTGGTCATCGCGCTCGTCGCGGTTCTCGCGGCGGGCGGGACCGGTGTCGGGCTGATCGCGAGCAACGGCGGTGGCCGACAGACGGGCGCGACGTCGAACGGCGCGGCCCGGAACGCGACGGTCGCCGTGGTCAGGACCGACCTGTCCGACGCGTTGTCACTGCAAGGGTCGCTCGGCTTCGGCCCGTCGGTGACGGTCATGGGCGGCAAGGAGGGTGTGGTCACCCAGTTGCCCGGGGTGGGCACCACGGTGTCCAGGGGCGAGTCCCTGTACCGGCTGGACGATCGCCCGGTGCCCGTGCTCTACGGCTCCACCCCTCTGTTCCGTACGCTCGACACCAAGGGCGTCGCCGGTCGGGACGTGAAGGTGATCGCCGACAACCTGAAGGCCTTGGGTTACGCCGTCGGTACCCAGCTGGCGCCGGGCTCCTGGATCGACGAACCGGTGCAGCAGACGGGTCCGGCACAGTCCAATGCGCCGCAGAAGCCTTCGGCTCAGTCCGGTTCCTCGCATCAGTCCGCGACTCAGACCGTCTTCTCGCACCGGTCTTCGGCTCGGTCCGGTCCGTCGCAGAAGCCTACGGCTCAGGCCGGTCCGTCACAGAAGCCTTCGGCACCGGCCGATACGAGCGTGCCCCCGAGGACGGCCCCGAGCGGTGCGCCGGCCGGGGGCGCCCCGGCGAGCCCGGCTCCCGCCACGGTCCACACCCAGCTCAAACAGGGAGAGGCCGTGCTCACCGACTCCCTCATCGAGGCCATCAAGGCGTGGCAGACCCACGTCGGCATGTCCCCCACCGGTGTACTCGGGCCGGGCGACGTGTACGTCACCAGCGGCGCGGTGCGCGTCGGCGCGGTGCAGGCCCACCCCGGCGCCGCAGCCACCGGGACGCTGTTGTCGGTCACCAATACGGTCAAGTTGGTGTCCGTGCCGGTCGACCCGACCCAGGTCGGCTCGATCAACCAGAACGACAAGGTGACCGTCGTCCTGCCCGACAACTCGACGACGCCCGGCACCGTCTCCGCCATCAGCACGACGGTGCAGTCCGGGGACGCGGGCTCAGGGGACCCCTCGTCCGGAACCTCCCGCGTGAACGTCACCGTCACGCTGGACGACACCAGCGCAGTGAGCCGCCTGAACTCCGCATCCGTCCAGGTGCAGTTCAGCACCCACACCCGCAAGGGCGTGCTCGCCGTACCGGTCGGAGCGCTCCTCGCGCTGAGCGGAGGCGGGTACGCCGTCCAGTTTCCCGACGGCCGTCTGGTGGCGGTGAAAACGGGACTGTTCGCCAAGGGCCAGGTGGAGATCACCGGCGAGGGCATCGGCCCGGGTATGAAAGTGGTGACGACGTCATGACCGTCGCCGCGCCCACCGGTCCCGGGCCGGTGCACACCGGTTCCGGACCGGTTCTGGCGGTCCGGAGCGCGAGCATGGTGTACGCGGGCGGAGTGAAGGCCCTCGACGACGTCTCCCTGACCGTCGACACCGGTGAACTGCTGGCCATCGTCGGCCCGTCGGGCTCCGGCAAGTCCACGCTGCTCAACATCATGGGCACCCTGGACCGGCCGACCGACGGCGTCGTGGAGATCGGCGGCCAGGACGTGACGGTTTTCTCCGACCGGCGCCTTTCCGCGCTGCGCGGCCGCCTGCTCGGTTTCGTCTTCCAGCAGTTCCACCTCACCGAGGGCCTGACCGCCGCCGAGAACGTCGCGACCGGCCTGCTCTACGCCGGGGTGGCACGCCGCCGACGCCGCCCGCTCGCCCTGGAGGCGCTGGCCAGGGTCGGCCTGGCCCACCGTGCGGGGCATCTGCCCCGCCAGCTCTCCGGCGGTGAGAGGCAGCGCGTCGCCATCGCACGCGCACTGGTGCACAATCCCGCCCTGGTGCTGGCCGACGAGCCCACCGGCGCGCTGGACAGCGCCAACGGCCGGGCCGTACTGGACCTTCTGACCACTCTGAACCACGAGGGTGCCACCATCGCGGTCATCACCCACGACACGGACATCGCCATGCGCCTGCCCCGCCGGGTGGAGATTCGCGACGGCCGCCTCGTCGCCGACACCCGCGGGGGAAGCCCGTCATGAACTCAAGCTCCTCAGCCCCCGCGGCTCTTGCCGAGGCGGCCACCAGGCCCGTACGGCTGAGCCCGCTGGACGTCCTCGGACTGGGCCTGCTCGGTGTCCGGACGCGCAAGATGCGGGCCGCCCTGTCGGCTCTCGGCATCTCCATCGGCATCGCCACCATGATCGTCGTCACCGGCATCCCGGCCTCCAGCCGTGCGGCCCTGCTGAACCAGCTCACGGCCCTGGGCACCAACATGCTCAAGGTGCAGCCCCAGCCCGAAAAGGATCACCCCGTCCTGCTCCTGCCCGATGCGGACCGCATGGCCGCCCGCATCGGCCCCGTGACGATGGCGAGCGCCGTCGCCAACACCCACGCCACCGTCCACCGGTCCGACCGCATCGCTCCGGACGACTACGCCGGACTCACCGTTCTGGCGAGCCGAACCGACCTCCTCCCCGCGCTGAACGCTTCCGTCAGCTCGGGAACCTTCCTCACCCCCAGCAACGAGAAGTTCCCCACCGCGGTTCTCGGCTCGGTCGCCGCCACCCGGCTGGGCATCGAGCCCCTGCGCCCCGGGCAGCCGAGCCCGCAGATCTTCATCAACAACCACTGGTTCACGGTCGTCGGCATCCTCGCCACGACACCGCTCTCCCCGGACATCGACCGCTCCGTCCTCGTCGGCTGGGACGCCGCCCGCACTGAGCTGCAATTCGACGGGCATCCCACGGTCGTCTACGTCAAAGCCAGAGAGAGCGCGATGGAGGCCGTCCGAGCCGTCCTGCCCGCCACGGTGTACCCGCAGCTACCGGGCATGGTGCAGGTCAGCCGACCGTCCGACGCCCTGGCCGCGAAGCGCGACGCCGAGGCCAACTTCTCCGCCCTCTTCCTGGGCCTGGCCGGGGTCGCACTGCTGGTCGGCGGCATCGGCGTGGCCAACACCATGGTCATCTCCGTCCTCGAACGCCGCAGGGAGATCGGCCTGCGACGCGCGCTGGGCGCCCACCGCGGCCAGATCCGCAACCAGTTCCTGACCGAGTCGGTCATCCTGTCCGCACTGGGCGGACTGGCCGGTGTGGTGCTCGGCATCCTGGCGACCATCGGCTATGTCACCTACCAGCACTGGCCCGTGGTCATCCCGGTCGCCTCGGTGGCCGAAGGCTTCGGCGGAGCCATCCTGGTCGGAGTGACAGCGGGCGTCTACCCCTCGATCAGGGCGTCCCGTCTCACCCCCACCGAGGCGCTCGCCTCCGCCTGAGACCCGCGGAACTCGACGTCCCGCCGCCACCGCCCGACCCGCGCTCCGGTCCCAGCGGAGCGCGGGCCGGGCGGCAGGTCATCCGTGCTCGTGCGGCGGTGTCGCGGGGCGGATGCTCTGCTCGTACTGGAAGACGTTGTCGGGGTCGTACTTCGCCTTGATCTCGCGGAGCCGGTCGACGTTGGTTCCCCAGTAGGCGGTTTCCCAGTCCTGCATGCCGATGTTCGGCACATTGACGTAGGCACCGTGCGCATAGGGCCGCAACGCCTGGCTGAACTCGGCGATCCACGCCTGGGCCCGCGGGGTGAGCGGGTCACGAACGCCCGGATGTCCGCTGTTGCGGCTCCCCCAGCCGGCTCCGGGCTCGGAGTAGAAGAGCGCGTCGCGGTGCGGGAACGCGGTGCCTCCGCTGGGGCTTTTCCTGACCGCCCCGCCGAATGCCTGAGTGAAGAAGTTGCTGTCGCTCGTCGGGGCGGTCTGCATGTACGAGGAGATCACGTCGATCGCTGCGGCCGGGAACGGCTTTCTGGTGAACTGCGAGAAGAACCTCCAGTTCGCGGGTTCATCCGCGGTCGGGATCTGGAATCCCGCGTAGATGTCGCCCCAGTTTCCTTCCTGCGTCCGGACCTTCGGGCTGTCGACGGCCAGAATCGGGGCCAGCATCCGCTGCGCCTGAGCCGGAGTTCCCTCGGCGAGAACCGCGAACAGCAGGATCTCGTTCTTGTGGATCTCGAGCTGCGTTCCGAGGCGGTCGTCGGCGAACGGCGCCGTACGCTGCCAGATGTCGAACACCTCATTCAGGTGCCCCAGCCCTGCCCACGTCGCCCGCACATAGGCGACGCTCTTCAGCGGTGTCACTTTGTAGGTGAGCGAGGTGACGATGCCGAAGTTGCCGTTCCCCGCCCCCCGCAGCGCCCAGAGCAGGTCCGAGTTGCGGTGCGGATCCGCCGTGATCACCTCGGCGCACCCGGCGCCCGACGGGATGACGATCTCGGCTCCCACAAGGTTGTCGCAGGCCATGCCGAGCCAGCGGGTGAGGAAGCCGAATCCGCCGCCGAGCGTCGCACCGGCCAGGCCTACGCTGCCCTCCGTACCGGTCGTCACCGCGAGGTCCTGCCGCGCGAGCGTGGTCACCGCTTCCAGCTGGTCGAGCCCGGAGCCGACGGTCGCGATCCGCGCATCGCTGTCGATGTGGACCGACTTCAGCTCGCTGATGTCGATCACGATGCCCTTGTCGACGTTCGACCAGCCCTCGAGGCTGTGGCGACCGCTGCGTACCCGCAGCGCGACGTCGTTCTGCCTCGCCCACGCCAGGGCGTTGACCACGTCCTGGGTGTTCCGGGCGAACACGATGACGAGCGGATGGTGCGAGAAGAGTTCGTCCCAGCCGAGGCTCGCGTCCGCGTAATCGGGATCCTCGGGACGGACGATGCGCCCGGTCAGCTGCGCGGGACCGCACTTTCCGCCTCCTGGTCCTCCGTGCCCTCCGTGCCCTCCGTGCCCTCCGTGCCCACCGTGCCCGTTGTCCGCGGCGATCGCGTCCGGGGCGCTCAGGGCCGTCACACCCGGAACGACGACCGCGTCGGCGCCGGCGCCCGCAGTTGCTTTGAGCAGGCCGCGACGAGAAAAGTCGTGCATGGTGCGTCCGGATCCTCTCGGCCGGGATACGCCGATATTCAGCCCTTCACAGGCGCTTCCTGGGGCCGCACAGTAACAAAGGTGAACTGCGGCCACCTCGCCCGACACACTCATCGATCACACCGGTGCGGCATATTCGCCGGGATGAATGGCCACCGAATGATGAGGAATTTTAAATAAGTACGCACTGGCGGCGCATTGCCGCCGGCCGCCGCGCTGCCCCCGGTGCGAGCCGGTCCGACGTGACGGGACAGGCCGACAGGGGCCGGGGCGCACGTCCCCGGCCCGCGTACGTGCCGGTCAGCCCTTGCTGGCGCCCAGGGTCAGACCGTTCACGAACTGCCGCTGGAGCGCGAAGTACACGACCAGCGTCGGGATGGCGGTGAGCAGAGCGCCCGCGGCGACCAGGTTCGGGTCGGTGAAGTACTGGCCGGAGAGATTGTTGAGGGCCGATGTGATCGGCATGTTCTGGCCGGTCGAGATCAGCACGAGGGCCCAGAAGAAGTCGTTGTAGATCCAGATGGACAGCAGGGTCGCAAGAGCGGCCATCGCCGGACGGCACAGCGGCAGCGTGATCTGCCAGTACAGCCGCCATACGGAGGCGCCGTCGACCAGTGCGGCCTCGGTCAGCTCGTGCGGCAGCGAGCGCATGTAGTTGCTGAGCACGAACGCGCAGAACCCTGACTGGAACGCCACATGGATCAGGACCAGGCCGAGCGCCGAGTCGTACAGCTTGCCGCTCGCCGTGATGCCGGGCAGGTCGGTGAGCAGGTACAGCCGGTACAGCGGGGTGATGATGACCTGCTGCGGCAGCAGGTTGCCTGCCGTGAAGACCAGCAGCAGCGCCAGATTGAGGCGGAAGTCGAAGCGGCTGACGTAGAACGCGACGCAGGAGGACAGGAACAGCGTGAGCAGTACGGCCGGCACCGCGATCAGCAGCGTGTTGCCGAAGTAGTGCGTCATGTCCGACTGCTCGAACGCGTTGGTGAAGTTGTCCAGGTTCAGCGTGTCGGGCCAGGACACATAGCCCTTGGTGCTGGTCTCGCCGTACGGGCGCAGGGCGGAGAAGACCGCCCACAGCAGCGGCGCCAGCCAGGCCAGCGCGGTGCCGGCGAGGAAGACGTGCAGCAGGATCCGGGCCGGGCGGACCGGGGGCCGCCGCTTCGGCGGGGCAGTGACGGTGGAGGCGGTCATGCGCGCCGCTCCTTCCGGAAGGTGGCCACCAGGTAGGGGATGATCACGGCGAGCGAGATCACCAGCAGCACCACCGCGATCGCCGACCCGTACCCGATACGGCTCGACTCCCCGATGATGTTGTTGGTCACCAGGATCGACAGCAGTTCGGTGCCCTGGGCGCCCTTGTTGAAGACGAACACCAGGTCGAAGGCGCGCAGGGCCTCGATGATGGTCACGACCAGGACGACGGTGTTGGTGGGGCGCAGCGTCGGGAAGATGACGTGCCGGAACGTCTGCCACTCGTTCGCCCCGTCCAGCGCGGACGCCTCCCGCAGGGACGGGTCGACGCTCTTCAGCCCGGCCAGGTAAAGGATCATCATGTAGCCGGTGTGCCGCCAGGAGGCGGCGACGAGGACGGCCCAGAGGTTGAGCTTCGGATCGCCGATCCAGTCGATGTAGTGGCCGGGCTTGTTGGCGCCGATGAGGCTGTTGATCAGGCCCGTGTCCGGGTTGTAGACGAGCTGCCAGACGAACCCGATGCACGCCATCGAGATGACGACCGGAAGGAAGAACGCCGTCTGGTAGACACGGCTGAAGCGGATCTTCTTGTCGAGCTGGACCGCGAGGAAGAGGCCGAGCGGTGTCGGGACGAGGATGAGCACCACGAACCAGACGACGTTGTGCTCGACGGCGGGCCAGAACTGCGGGTTGTCGGTGAACAGCTGCTTGAAGTTCTGCAGCCCGACCCACTTGATCGAGTCGAAGCCGATGCCGTCCCAGGTGGTGAAGGCCAGCGCGATCGAGGCGAGGGCGGTGACCCAGACGAGGGCCACATGCAGAACGGTGGGCACGCCCGCCATCAGGGCGAGCGTGATCCGGTCGCGGCGGGTGAGCAGGCGCCGGTGGCCGTGCACGGACGCCGCCCGCCTGGTGGCGGACGCGGCGCCCGGAGGCGGCACGTCCGCCGCCTCCGTGGTCTTGGTCGTCGTATCGGCGGACTCGTCGGCTGTCGTCGCGGGGGTCGTGTCGGCCGTCGTCCCGGCCGTCGTCTCGGGGGTCGTCTCGGGGGTCATGTCGGCGGTCATGTCGGTGGTCACGCGGAGGCGAAGATCGTCTTCTTCTGGCGCTCGATCGAGGACAGCAGGCTGTCGACGCCCTTGGGGTCCTGAACGAACTTCTGCAGCGCGGGCTGCATCACCGTGGAGGTGAAGTCCGGGCGGCTGTCGCGGTCCATGAACTGGGTCAGGGTCTTGGCACCGCTGATCATCGTGAACGCCTTCTTCTGCAGCGCGCTGTAGGAGGAGGTGTCGGCCTTGGCGGAGGCGGCCACCACGCTGGGGTCGGTCTTGAGGTAGGTCTGCTCGGCGTCGGGGGATCCCAGGTACTCCAGCAGCTTCACGACGCCGTCGTGGTTCTTCGGGGCTTTGCTGACCATGAAGCCGTCTGTCGGCGCCTCGACGGTGTCCTGCCCGTACGCGGAGTTGATCTCCGGGAAGGCGAAGAAGTCGAGGTCGTCCAGGTCGGCCTGGTTGGTGAACTGCTGTGCCACGAAGCTGCCCAGGAGGTACATGCCGGCCTTCTTCGCCACCAGCGTCTGCGCGGCGTCCTGCCAGGTGCGGCCCAGCGCCCCGTCCTGGTGGTAGGGGAGGATCTCGGTCCAGTGGTCGAAGACGGCCTTCACCTTGGCGTCGGTCCACGAGGCCTTGCCCGCCATCAACTGCACGTGGAAGTCGTAGCCGTTGAGGCGGAAGTTGATCTGGTCGAAGGTGCCCATCGCAGGCCACTGGTCCTTGTCGCCGAAGGCGATCGGGACCAGCCCGTCCTTCTTCATCTGCTTGCACAGCGCGGTGAACTGCTCCCAGGTCGTGGGGACTTGGTAGCCGTGCTGCTGGAAGACGCTCTTGCGGTAGAAGACCGCCCAGGGGTACGTGGTCAGCGGTACGAAGTAGTACTTGCCGTCCTCACCCTTGCTGAGCTTCTTCATCGCTTCGGGGAAGTTGTCCCCGATCTTCTGCCATACGTCGTCGATCGGGGTGGCGAGCTTCTTCGCCGCGAAGAACTGCATGCGGAAACCGGCGAACCAGTTGAACACGTCGTCAGGCGTGCCCTGGAGGTAGGAGTTGATCTGCTCCTGGAAGGTGTTGTGGTCCTTGGTGTTCACCGCGACCGTGATGCCGGACTGCTTCTTGAAGGCCGCGTAGACCTGCTCGAACGCCTTCTTCGGCACCGCGTCGGAAGCGTTGGAGCCCAGGGTGACGGTCTTCGGGTCGGAGCCCGAGCCGCTGCCGCCGCAGGCGCTCAGCAGGGGTACGCCGGCACCGGCGAGCAGAACTGCTCCACCGGCTCCGCGCAGCAGGGAACGGCGGCTCGGGCCGGAGGCGGGGACGGGTACGGAGACGGAGGGATCGGAGGGGGTGCGGTGCATGACGGCTCCTGGGGGAGGGGTCGGTCACGGTGGCCTCTCCGAAGAGGGGTCAGAATCCACCAGAAACCAACTCGACCGAACATCGTGGGCGCCATGAGACTCGTATGTCCGCTCATACGTCAAGACCTGCGTCAGCAGTTGTGGAAAACGTAATGGGCGCTGCCTTGATCCATCCCCTCGGAGGCGGCGCGGATCGCGAGGGCCTCTTCGGCAAGGCGAATACGACACATACGAACACTTCAGCGCAGGTGGCGGGGCGCCCCGCACCCCGCTCGGGCGGGGTCGGCCGTGGGCGGTCAGCCGATGCGGACCTTCTTCGACACGGTGACCTGGTCGACCTCGGACGTACGGACCGTCACCCGCATCGTCCAGGTGCCCGAGAGCGGCAGGTTCAGTGTGTCCGCGGCCCAATAGCCGCCCCGGTCCCGCAGCCTGGCGTCCAGCGGGCCGATGCCCCGCTGCTCGAACGTGAAGGCCAGGCGCAGTTCGGGCACGATCGCGATACCGCCGTCCGGCCCGTAGATCACCGCCTGCACCTGGTTCTCGCCGACCCGGCCCGGCGTCAGTTCGATCTGCACCTTGCCGCGACCGCCCGGTGTGCCCACGTCGAAGGGGACCTCCGTGGTGGAGCCGAGGGGCTGGTCGGCCGCGGTCCGGGCAGCCGCCGCCTCCTTCTCCGCCCGGCCCGGCTGCGTGCCCGTCAGCAGCGTCGTGATCACCAGGACCACCACTCCGACGGTGATCTCCGCCAGCACCGAGCGGCGCAGGGCCCGGCGGTACGGTGCCCGGTCGTCCGGGGCCGTCCGTCCCTCCGGTCCGGAGCCCGCGTCGTCGGCGTCCCGCGGTACGGCCTCGGTCCGCCCCGTCGCCGCTCCGACCGTCTCCCGCACCCGCTCCGGCACGGTCACCCGCGCCGCGGGCACCTTCGTCGTGAGCGGCTCCGCCGTGAGCGGCTCCGCCGTGAGCGGCTCCGCCGTGAGCGGCTCCGCCGTGAGCGGCTCCGCCGTGAGCGGCTCCGCCGTGGGCACCGCGAGCCGCGCCGTCCAGCGGCGCGAGAACGCCGCCGCCCCCAGCAGCACGACGACCGCGACCAGCTTGGCGGTCAGCAGCCTGCCGTACGTCGTGGAGGTGAGCGCGCCGAGGGAGCCGAGGCCGCGCCAGGACTGGTAGACGCCGGTGGCGACGAGGACGACGACGGACGCCAGGGCCAGGCGCGAGAACCGGGTGACCGCGGCGGCCGGCAGTTCGTCGGGCGTCCGGTACAACGCCGTGAGCAGGGCGGCGAGTCCGCCCAGCCACACCGCCATCGCCAGCAGGTGCAGCACCGCCGAGGTCATCGCGAGCGGGACCTGAACACCCGCGGAGGCATGCTCGGACACCGCCCAGGTGAGCGCCAGGGCGAGCGAGAACAGGCCCGCCGCGGCCCGCGGCGGAGTCCGCCGTCCGCCCTGTGCGGGCGTCGGTCCCGCACGCCTCGCGTACAGCGCCGCAGCGCCCAGCAGGGCGACGCGCGCGAGCAGCGCGAGACCCGGACGGCTCGTCGCCGTCTCCCGCAGGACGGTGAGATCGGCGATCGCCGAGGGGCCGCTGCCGCGCTCGTACGGCCCCCGCAGCAGCAACAACGCGAGGGTGGACGCAAGCAGCGTCCACCAGCCGCCCACGAGCAGACCTCGCGCGGCCCCGGCTCCCGCCCCGGTCGCCATCGTGAACACGGCGACGCCCAGCAGCAGGGCCAGACCGCCGTACGCGACATAACGCGCGATGTCATACAGGGCTGTCGAGGCCGCGTCCTGGGCCGTGTCGGAGGGCACCACCGCGGTCGTCGCGGAGGGCTTGCCCACGGAGAAGGTGAGGGCGCCGGAGACCGGGTGACTGTCCGCGGACACCACGCGCCAGGCCACGATGTAGGTGCCCCGCGCGAGCGCGGGGAGGGTGACACTGGCCGTGTCCGACCGGCCCTCCGCGTGCTCCTGCTTCCCGGTGTGGACCCGCCGGTTGCCCGGGTCGAACACACGGATGGAATCGTCCAGCAGGCCCACCGACTCGGAGAAGGTGAGGGTGACGGCCTTCGGTGCCGACTTCAGCACACTGCCGTCGACCGGGTCGGTGCCCTTCAGCGCGGCGTGCGCGGAGGCGGAACCGGCGCCCGCGAGCAGCATCAGGGGGACGACGAGCAGCGCGAACGCGATCTGCCGCAGTCCGTGTCCGGGCACCCCCGCCCACGGACTCCTCCCGCTCCTTTCGCCTGTGCGTCCTCCACCCACGTCCTGTCTCCCGTGTCGGTCCGTCCCGGGTCCCGGTTAGGTACGGACGCCGTGTTCGCCGTGCTCACACCATCATGACCAGGTGCCGTGTCACCACGTGGGCCGGGCCGACACACCGCCGTCCACCACCAGGTCGTGACCGGTGATCCAGGAGGCGAGCGGAGAGGCCAGGAACACGCAGGCGTCGCCGATGTCCTCCGGGCGTCCCAGCCGGCCCGCGGGCGCCGCCCGCCGCCATCGCTCCACCCCCTCCGGCCAGTCCTCCGCCAGGCCCTCCCGGTCGACCAGGCCGGGCGAGACGGTGTTGACCCGGATGCCGTCCGGGCCGTACTCGAGGGCCGCCGACCGGGCGTGCATCACGACCGCCGTCTTGGACGCGCAGTAGTGGGCGTGCAGCGGTGCCGGGTGCGTGGCCTCGACGGAGGCGATGTGGGTGACGGTGCCGCCGCCCGATCCGCGCATGACCTCCACCGCCGCCTGGGTGCAGGCGAAGACGCTCGACAGGTTGGTGTCGACCACCGCCCGCCATGCGGCTGCCGTCATCCCGGCCAGCTCCTGTTGCGGCTGTACCCCCGCGTTGTTGACCAGTGCCGTCAGGCGGCCACCACCCCATCGCGCGGCCTCATGGACCAGGTTCCGGCACGCGTCCTCGTCGGCGAGGTCGGCCCGCAGTACGACGGCCCGCGCGCCCGTGGCGCGGATCCGCCCGGCCACGTCCCGCGCCGCGTCCACCGATGTACGGCAGTGGACCGCGACCGCCGCGCCCTCCTCGGCGAACCGCAGCGCGATCCCGCGCCCGATGCCGCCGCCCGCGCCCGTCACCAGGGCGACCTGCCCCGCAAGCAGCCCGCTCACGGGCGGCACAGCCCGGCGATCCGGGCCGCCTCGGCCGGGTGGCGCGCGGTCAACTCGGCCACGTCGCCGTGCTCGTAGCCGTCGTCGGTGAAGCCCGGCGCCATGGTGCAGCCGAAGAGCGTCCATGCGCCGCCCTCGGCGACCCTCCCGCCCATCCAGGTGCCCGCGGGCACGGTGAACTGGACGTGCTGGCCGCCGAGGACGTCCGGTCCGAGCAGGACCGTGCGGGAGGTGGCGGCGTCGGGGCCGAGGAGGAGCAGCTCCAGTGGATCGCCGAGGTAGAAGTGCCAGGTCTCGTCCGAGGGGAGGCGGTGCAGTGCCGAATAGTCGTCCGGGTCGGCGGTCAGCAGGGCGATCATGGCGGTGCCCTCGGGGCGGCCGTCGGGGCGCTGTGGGCCTGTCCAGGTGCGGTGGAAGCGGCCTCCCTCTCGAGGGATGGGTTCCATGCCGTAGTGGGCGACGAGGTCGGCTGGGGTCATGGGAGGGAGGGTAGGGGGCGGGCGGGCGTGCGTTGTCCCTGCGGGGGCGTTGCGAGATTTGCGCAGTTCCCCGCGCCCCTGAGTGAGTGGGCTGCGGTGCGGTGTCGGCTGCGGATGCGTTGTGGGATTTGCGCGGTTCCCCGCGCCCCTGAGCGCGCCGGCTGCGGTGCGGTGTCGACTGCCGGTGCGTTGTGGGATTTGCGCGGCCGAGATGTGACACGGTCCGGATGTGACGCGCGGCACGCTGCCGGAGGGCGGTCGGGGACGGAATGCGGTCGCGGGCAGTCGTGTTGGGAAACAACAGCCGCTCGACATCGTCCAGTTGCTCTCATGTGCAGCATGCACGCACGCGTACAGCCGTTTCTCATGATTGGAATGCCTGATGCAGCAAGTGCCCGGCGGAGAAGCCTTCCCCACGGAAATCCTGCGCTACACCGCCTTCACGGAGACCCCGGACGGTGGCAACCCTGCCGGAGTGGTGCTGAACGCGGCGAGTTTGTCGATCCAGGACATGCAAGCGATCGCGGCAGAGGTCGGCTACAGCGAGACCGCCTTCCTGACGCCGCCGCCCCTGACGACAGGGACGGAACAGGCGGACCCCACACGCTCGTTCACCATTCGCTACTTCAGCCCGCTCGCAGAGGTGCCGTTTTGCGGGCATGCCACTATTGCGACCGCCATCGCGCTCGGAGAGCGGATCGGTCCGGGCGAGCTGGAGTTCCGGACGCGAGCAGGAACTGTTCCCGTCGCTGTGACCGCGGACGAGGGCGGTCGGCTCAACGCCACCCTGACGAGCGTGGAACCGCATGTCGAAAAGGTGGAAGAGAGCTTCGTGCAGGAGGTCTGCGCCGCGCTCTCCTGGCGGACGAGTGAACTGGACCCCGCGCTGGAACCGCGGATCGCCTACGCAGGTGCCCGGCATCTGATTCTGGCCGCGGCGACGCGTGAACGGCTGGCGGACCTTGAGTACGACTTCGCCGGTCTGAAGGACCTCATGCTCGCGAAGGACCTGACCACCGTTCAGCTGGTGTGGCGGGAAACAGGGACCGTTTTCCACGCTCGCGACCCGTTCCCCGTCGGCGGCGTGGTCGAGGACCCGGCGACCGGTGCGGCAGCCGCGGCTTTCGGCGCGTACACGAGAGAGCTGGGCCTTGTCTCCGGCAATGCGGTGCTCACCATCCATCAAGGGGCCGACATGGGCCGCCCCAGCACCCTGACCGTTCACCTGCGGGACGGCGACACAAGGATCCGTGTATCAGGAACGGGAACGCGGATTCGCTGACCGTGGCGGAGTGCGGCTGAGGAAGGCCAGTCGGGCTCGCTTTTCGGGGAGGTGGACGTCAGGCAGGGCTATCTCGGGCAGGGTGACGGCCGGGCCGGCGGTGAAGCCCTCGCGGAGGAAGCGGGCCATGGCCTTCTCGTTGCGCTCGTCGGGGTCCACGACGATCCGCCGGCGGTCGAGGCCGGTCAGGACGTACGAGGTGAGGGCGGCCAGCAGGGCCGACGTCCAGCCGGAGCGCGGTCCCCCGGGGCCGGCCGGGGCGAGGAGGACATGGATCCCGATGTCGCCGGGTCGCACCGTGTAGCACTCCCCGACCCGGTCGGCATCCGGCTCATAGGTCTGCAGCAGTGCGACCGGTTCGCCGTCCTTGACCGCGAGGAAGGCGTGGTGGGTCTCGAGTGTCTCCATGTGGGCGTAGATGTCGCCCGCCTGACTTTTCGTCAGTTCGATCATGCCCCAGAAGGCGGCGCGTTCCTCGCTCACCCAGGCGTGTACGACGTCCAGGTCGGCCCGTGGATCCAGGCGCAGGATGCGGACGGTGCCGAATCCCTGGAGCGTCTCCTCGAACACGGCCTCACGCGCGGCGCCGTACGACTGCTCTGTGCTCCTCGGGGACATCGGGGTCATCGGGGTCTCCTTCTTGAGAAGGTTCCAGTCGGTCACGACCGGAACGAGCTCCCCCTTGAGCCACAAGGGAAGCTGGTCATGGTGGTGGGGCGAGACCGGGACGCCCGAGGCCCCGAAGGGAACCACCCAGAGGCTGTCGTCGCGACGGGCGAGGTCCCAGACGTAACGGGCCGCCGGGCCGCGCGCGCTCAGATCGCTCAGGCCGGGCACGGCGGAGGTGCACAGGACGCAGTCGTGGTCGCCGGACAGGGACGGCTCCGGAACGTCGCCGGAGATCGGTGCGAGGGCCCGCCAGGCGGCCAGCCGGTGGGTGTCCCCCCAGGTTCCCTTCGGCGGGTTTCCGGCGACCTCCTCCAGTGCCTCGCGCACGATCGCCGCGCGGTCGATCCCGTACAGCTCCTCGGCGCTGAGCAGGTGTTCGAGGGCGAAGCCGATCCGCGGGAGCAGGGCGAGCCAGGGCAGGAAGATCTCCGGGTACGCGGGCGGGGTGGCCAGCGGGCCGAAGGCGGGCTGCGCGGCCAGCCGTCGGACGACCGCGCCGCGTACCGCCGCGAAGGCCGCCGCCTGAGCGCTGTCCGCGTCCATGTGCCGGTCCCAGATCAGCAGGCGTTCGCGCAGGTCGGCGGCGGAGGCGCTGAGGCCGTCGAGTGCGCGGAGGTGGTCCAGCAGAGCAGCGGCGGAGGCGAGTTCGGTGTCCGTGTGGATCGCCGCCATCCCTCCGGCGGACCAGGTGGGTTCGCGATCCAGCAGGTCGTGGATGCGGGCGGCCCGGTGCCCGGGTGCGAACTCGATGCCGAGAGGGCCGGCCGGACCGCGCTGGTTGGCCATCACGGCGAGACCCTTCCGCACGGTCGCGCGAGGCATCTCGTGCCATCCCCGCCACTCGTGTCCGGGCTCCCAGGCGGGAACCAGCCGTGTGGGGTTGGCCGCGGCGCGGCGCGGCACCCTGCCCGCGACGCGGTGGAGGGCATTGCCGTCCGAGTCCGCCGCCAGTACGACGTTGACGGGCTCGGCCCAGAGGTCGAGTGCACGGTCCACGTCGGCGACGCACCCGGAGCGAAGGAGAGGGAGCAGGGCACCGAAGCCCAGATCGCCGGTGACCCGGGGCGGGTAGCGGAGGGCTATGGCGACCGGGGTGCCATGGTCGTCGGCCGTGTCTGCCGCGTCGGCCACAGTTCCTTCCCTGACCGTGCCTTCCCTGACGATGCCTTCGGGACCGCCGATGACCACCGGGCCCCTGGGCGTCTCGATCACCTCCACCTCGACCGGACCGCCCCCGGCGACCTCGACCGTCTCGTCCAGCCGGATCGCCTCACGCCATACCCCGTCCGGGTCCAGGGCTTCCACAGCGCCGTCCGGCGTGCGCCGCAGGCGTTCGCGGTAGAGGTCCTGGTAGTCGGCCATCGCGTTGGTGATCGCCCAGGCCACCGGACCCGCGTGGCCGAAGTGGGCGATGCCGGGGACACCGGGGACGGCGAGGCCGACGACGTCGAACTCCGGGCACGCGAGCCGGATCTGCTGGTAGACGCCGGGGTCCTCGATGAAGCGGTGGGGATCCCCGGCGATGACGGGCCGCCCGGTGACCGTGCGCTCGCCGGTCACCAGCCAGCCGTTGCTGCCGGATGTGCCGGGCCCGTCGGTGGCGAACAGGCCCACGGCGTCCTCGCCGAGCCGCCTCGCGGCCTCCTCGCGCCACAGCTTGGCTGGGAAACCGGCGAACAGGATGTGGGTGGAGAGCCAGATACCGAGGGGGTGCCAGGGCTCCCAGCGGCCGGGGGCGAGACCCGTCCCGGTGAACTCGGGGGCTCGCCGGGCGCCTTCGGCCAGTGCCTCGTCGACCCCTTCGGCGTAGGCGCGCACCCAGTCCGCGGTCTCGGGGTCCCGCTCTTCCAGTGCGGCGAAACAGCGCCTGGCGGTGTCGGCGAGCCGGGCCCTCCGTGCGAGCAGGTCCCAGGCCAGGGCGGACGGTCCGAGGAAGGACGCCGAGGTGCCCTCGACACGGTGCCGCTCGACTTCCAGCTGCCAGGCCCGGTCCAGGGCGGTGACGTGACCCTGGACCCGGGCCAGGTCGTGCGCGTCGGCGGCTCTCAGATGCGGGATGCACCAGGCATCGCGGTAGATCTCGCGGCAGATCGCGGTGGTCACCTTGGCGGCCCTTCTATTTAGGTTAGCCTTCCCTAACTAATCCCGGGGAATCGTACCGGCGCGCGGCCCGGCCCAGGGCGCGGGATCATCGGGGGCATGGACGCCACCCTTCATCTCGCCCAGGAACCCGACGCCGACGCGCTCCTCGGGCGCAGTCCGCTCGCCGCGCTGACCGGGATGCTGCTGGACCAGCAGATTCCGATGGAATGGGCGTTCAAGGGACCGTGGACCATCTCCCAGCGGCTCGGCGCGGACGACCTCGACGCGCACGAGATCGCCGCGTACGCCCCGGAGGCATTCGCCGCGCTGCTCTCGCAGAAGCCCGCGGTGCACCGCTACCCGGGCTCCATGGCCAAGCGGATCCAGCAGCTGTGCCAGTACCTGGTCGAGCACTACGACGGGGACCCCGAGGCGATCTGGAAGGACGCCGGCAGCGGGCAGGAGCTGAGGAAGCGGCTGGAGGAACTGCCCGGGTTCGGCAAGCAGAAGGCACAGATCTTCCTCGCCCTGCTCGGCAAGCAGCTGGGCGTACGGCCCCAGGGGTGGCGGGAGGCCGCGGGCGCGTACGGCGAGGCCGAGTCGTTCCGGTCCGTCGCCGACATCACCGGGCCCGCGTCCCTGGCGAAGGTCCGCGCGTTCAAGCAGGAGATGAAGGCGGCGGCGAAGGCGGCCGGGAGCGGGAAGGCGTAGGCGGGGGGCTGCGCGCGGCCGTAGACGGCAAAGCGTCCTGGGTGTCAGCCGGTTGGACCACACGGCTGGCGGGGTGCGTGGACCGGGTCCAAGCATGGATCATGACCGACGCATCGAGTTCCTCCTCCCCGGGACCCGGCTTCGACGACCGTCGCGTCCACGCCGCCCGTGACCCGCATACGCGGGGACCGGCACCGGAGGGCGTCGAACCCGAACCCCCCGTCGAGGGGTTTCTGCACCTCCTCGCCCGCACCGCGTGGCAGGTCGTTCTGCTGACCGGTGTCGCGTCCCTGATCCTGGGCATCCTGGTCCTGATCTGGCCGGGGCCGTCCCTGCTGGCCGCCGGGGTGCTCTTCGGCATCTATCTCGTGGCGAGCGGCATGCTCCAGCTCGCGTCCGCATTCGGCACGCACAAGACCACCTCGCTCCGCGTCCTCGCCTTCATCAGCGGCGCCCTGTCGATCCTGCTCGGCCTGTTCTGCTTCCGCGGCCCCATGGAGTCGGTCCTGCTGCTCGCCCTGTGGATCGGCATCGGCTGGCTGATCCGCGGCATCACCCAGACCGTGGCCGCCGCCCATGACCCCGGCGTACCGGCTCGCGGCTGGCAGGTGTTCCTCGGCGTCGTCACCTTCGTCGCCGGGGTCGTGCTGATCGTCTCGCCGTTCGCGTCGATCGCCGTGCTCACCCTGGTCGCCGGGTGGTGGCTGGTCGTGGTCGGCGTGGTCGAGATCGGCACGGCGTTCCGGATCCGCGGCCGGGCGAAGCAGATTCCGCGCACTGTATGACCAACGTCAACCCCGCGCCCGGCAGATACCCCGAGCGAGCGGTTTGGCCGCCGACACGATGAACGGTGCGTGCGCGATGGGGAGATGACCCTCGTGAGCCCCGTGAGCCACGCTTCGCCCGCCCCGCGCACCGCCCGCCGGTGCGTTGCCCGGCGGTGCGTTGCCCGGTTGCGGGTGCTCGTGGTGCTCGTCGCGCTGCTCCTGGCCGGCGCGCACACGGGGCCGATGGAAGCCGACACCGCCGCGGTCTGCTCGTCGTACTCCGCGTGGGACACGGAGGAGTACGACGATCTCGCGGCGGTGCCCGGGCCCACGGGTCTGCGCGTACGCGCACCCGCGCCACGGCTGCCGCACCCCTGCGGACGAAGCGTCACCAGGAGCCCCGGGCCCCATGCCGCGACTCCCGCCGCCCCCGCGCGGACGCCTCGCTTCCCTGCCCTGCGCGCCCTGAGCACCGTCGTCCTGCGCTGCTGACAGAACCGGCTCTCCGGAACCGTCACCCCTGCCAGCAACGCGAGGACATCGTCATGCTCATCGACCCGTACGCGGTCCTGCACGCCCTGCTGCGTGCCGAGGCCGCACGCAGCTCGAAACCGCGACAGGAACCCGACCCCGAGACCGCACCGAAGCCTGCCCCGGACCCCGACCTGGATCCCGCCCTGGACCCCGCCCTGGACCCCGCACCGGATCCCGACGCCGGGCGGGATCACAGCCGTCCGCCCGTCGTCCCGCCCGGAAGGAGAGACGACGGGTAGCGGGACGAGCGGCACGCACACCGGGCGGTCACCCTGAGTGGGTGACCGCCCCCGGCGACGCACAAGTGGAGATGTACACGTAACGACGGCGCGGCGGATACCGCCGATGGCGTGGACCTCCGGCGAGCCACCGGATCAGCCCATGCCTCGGACGCGCACCACACGGATCCGCCCGCCCCGGAAACGCTCCCCCGCGGTTCCCCGGAGCGTGGAGGCCCTGAAGCACCAAGCGCTCCGCGGAAATTGCGGTGCATCATCCACGGGCCCGTCGTGGCAGGCCGCGCCCGCGCGGCGGAGCCGCCTGCCGACAGGGCCCCGCGCCCCTTCAGGGCGCCACGGAACCGCACCCGACTCTGCCCGACGCGCTTGGAGCTCTGGAGCTCTGGAGCTCTGGAGCTCTGGGCCCTGAGCACAAGCGCGCGGGAGCCGACCCGGCAGCCCCGGGCCGCGCAGGCGCCCAAGCGCGGGGAAGGGCGCGAGCGCAGGAGCGCGCCCCGTCACCCCGGGGCGGCGCTCCCGGGCGCGCCCCGGCCGAGCTCCATCTCCGTCAGTCTCCCGTTTTGGCACTGTTTACCGCGTCTTTTCCCCTGCCGTACTCCGCCGCCATGGCTGCGCCCGGATCGACTTGACCGGTAGGCTTTCCGTGTGATCTTCAAGCGCATCGGAAACGGCCGGCCGTACCCCGACCACGGCCGGGAAAGCACCCGGCAGTGGGCGGACGTCGCGCCGCGCCCGGTCCGCCTCGATCAGCTGGTGACGACCAAGCAGCAGCTCGACCTGGAGACCCTGCTCGCCGAGGACTCGACGTTCTACGGCGACCTCTTCGCGCACGTCGTGAAGTGGCAGGGCGACCTGTACCTGGAGGACGGCCTCCACCGCGCCGTCCGTGCGGCACTCCAGCAGCGCCAGGTCCTGCACGCGAGAGTCCTCGAACTCGGCTGAACCCGGCTGCACCCGACCGGCCTCGGCCGACCGGTCCCCCCGGGGAGCGCGAGGGCCGGCCGCGCGCGCCCTTTGACCCTTTCGGGTTGGAGTCTGAGGCATCCAATGATCATCTAGTAGGCATTGCCGCCTCGGCGCACTACGCTGCGCCTCATGAGCATGCTGACTCCCCCAGGCATGGGCGGCCAGTACCGGATCACGGGGGACAAATACCCGCGGATGCGCCGACCCCGGCGCCGCGGCCGGCTCGTGTTCGCCGTCATCGCGTCCGTGGCCGCCATCGGACTGATCGGCTGGGGAACCCTGCAACTCATCGACGTCTTCACCGGCGGCGGCAAGGCGACGGCGGCCGGTGTCAAGGCCGACTGCAAGACCAAGGTGGGCGCGTCGCCCGCGGCCTCCCCCAAGGCCCTGCCGCACCCCGCCCAGATCACCGTGAACGTCCTCAACGCCACGCCGCGCAGCGGCCTCGCCAAGGACACCGCGGACGAGCTGAAGAAACGAGGCTTCCGCATCGGAGACGTGGGCAACGCGCCCCAGAACTTCGACAAGAAGGTCAAGGGTGTCGCGGTGCTGTTCGGCGCGAAGACCTCTCTCGACGGTTCGCTGCCGGTCATCGGTACCCAGCTCCCGGGCGTCGAGCGCCGCGACGACACGTCCCGCACCAGTAACGCCGTCGACCTGATCCTCGGCGACAAGTTCACGTCGCTGACCAGCAAGGCGGACGCCGACAAGGCACTGGCGGCCCTGACCGCGTCGGCGTCGCCGGGCGGCAAGAACGGCAAGAAGGGCTGCTGAGGCCGCCGCTTCCGGCACGGCCACGGAACCCGGTCCGGGGATGCGGCTCCCGCCCGGGAACCGCACCTGCCGTCCGTACGCCCTCCGCGCCGCCCTCTTCCGCGCCCAGGGCCTCTCGTTTGGATCAGGCCGGGCGCGGGGCCTTGCAGGTACCCGGGGCTCCGCCGCACGGGCGTGGCCGGCCAGGACGGGCCCGCGGACGGACCCGCGGAGACGAACCGCAATTCCCGCGGAGCGCTCAGGCGCGCCGCTTCCGCGCCTACTCGGCCGCGCCGTAGAGCCGGTCCCCGGCGTCGCCCAGTCCCGGCACGATGTAGCCGTGCTCGTTGAGGTGATCGTCGACCGCCGCGGTCACCACCGTGACCGGAGTACCTGCCAGCTCGCGCTCCATGAGCTCGACGCCCTCCGGGGCGGCGAGCAGCACCACGGCCGTCACATCGTCCGCGCCGCGCTTGATCAGCTCGTGGATCGCCGCGACGAGCGTGCCGCCGGTCGCGAGCATCGGGTCCAGGACATAGACCTGGCGGCCCGAGAGGTCCTCCGGCATGCGCGACGCGTACGTGGAGGCCTGGAGCGTCTCCTCGTCGCGGATCATGCCCAGGAAGCCCACCTCGGCGGTCGGCAGCAGCCGGACCATGCCGTCCAGCATGCCGAGACCGGCCCGCAGGATGGGCACGACCAGCGGGCGGGGGCGGGACAGCTTGACTCCGGTGGTGGAGGCGACCGGGGTCTCGATGTCGATCTGCTCGGTGCGCACGTCACGCGTGGCCTCGTAGGCGAGCAGCGTGACGAGCTCGTCGGCGAGCCGACGGAAGGTGGCCGAATCGGTGCGCCGGTCGCGCAGCGTGGTGAGCTTGTGAGCGACCAGGGGGTGGTCGACGACATGGAGACGCATGTCCCTAACAGTAACCGGGGTTGCCCTGCCCGCCGCGCCCGCACCCGCGGGCCCCGGGCCGCCCGGCGGGTCGTCCGCGCGGGATCCGCCGCTTCGCGGCATCGGACCCCCCCATCAGAGGGAAAGTGAGAAGAACGCTACCGGGATGGGGGGCACATGCTCGACGGGGAGTCCCAAGAGGAGCCCGCGGCGCGGGAGACGGACCGCGAGCGCAGGGTGCGCCGCGCCCGGTTCCTGCGGGAACTCGCCGAGGCACGGGAGCTGCGCGACCGCGTACAGCCCCGGCGCGCCAAGGCCGCACGCCTGCGTCATGCCATGCGCATGCGTACCTTCCGCTGGTAGTGACTTGGCCGCCATGGGGGGTGGCCATGCGGCCTCACCGCCCCGGGCCGCGTACGATCCGCAGGTGGCGGCAACGAGTGCGCTGCTGGGCGGAGCGCGTATCAAGGCTCGAAACGGCCAGACACAGGGAGCGGAAGACGTCCCCTGAGCGCCTTGTTTCTGCCACGATTCCGAGTGGGCGGGGCTCGGAAGAGCACCCCCGCCCGCAACCTCCGCCGGGGGGAACCCCAACCGGCACGCCTATGACCAGTGGGAGAGTCACGGTGTACTTCGCCGCACTGCTCGCGCGCACCGAAGACGGGTGGGAAGCGAGCGACACAGAGCTCGACGATGTGGAGACCTTGTCGGATCTGACCGACTTGGCCCGCGACGCCTCGGTCGACGAGGACACGGTGCTCGTACTCATCGAGCAGGAGGACGCGTGGTTCGGCGTCGTCCGCGTGGACGGCGAGGAGGACCCTCGTATCTACGTCTCGGACGCCGCCGCCGCTGCCCGTAGCTCGTACGGCGAGATCCTGCTCACCGACGAACTGCTCGGCAGGGAGCCCGGGGACGACAGTGCCGACCTGGACTCCCTCGACCTCGACGGCACGGAGGACGGTGAACCCGATGACTCCGACGACGAGGAGGGGACCACGGCGGACGCCTCCATGCCGCACGGCCCCGTGGGCGACAGCGAGATCCTCGACGACCTCGGTGTCGGCGAGAGAGAGTTGCGCGCCCTGGACGCCGAGGACGCGCTCAGCACGATCGCGGACTCGCTCGGCGCCTCCGAGGTCCTGGAGACCGTCCGCTAGGAGGTTTCCAGGTGCACCCGGTGACCGAGGACGGGGCGCAGGCCCCCGATCCGGTACGCGACCGGTGGCGGGCCGCGATGCGGCTCGCCCTGGAAGAGGCCGAGCGGGCCGCCGAGCACGGTGACGTCCCGGTCGGCGCCGTCGTGCTGTCCGCGGACGGGGCGGTGCTCGCCACCGGCCACAACGAACGCGAGGCCACCGGCGACCCCTCGGCCCACGCGGAGATCCTCGCGCTCCGCCGGGCCGCGACGGCGCTCGGCGAGTGGCGGCTGCCCGGCTGCACGCTCGTCGTCACCCTGGAGCCCTGCACGATGTGCGCGGGCGCGCTCCAGCAGTCCCGGGTGGACCGGCTGGTCTACGGCGCGCGCGACGAGAAGGCCGGCGCGGTCGGATCGCTGTGGGACCTGGTGCGCGACCGGCGCCTGAACCACCGCCCCGAGGTCGTCCCGGGGGTCCTCGCGGACGACTGCGCGCGGATACTCACGGACTTCTTCCGGGGCCGCTGAGCCCCGGTCCTGGCCAGGACCTGGCTCGGGCCTGGCACGGCCTGGAAACGGATTTCGGACCATGGCACACCTTGGGGTAGGGTCTCCCTCGGTAGCGTGTCCGAGCGGCCGAAGGAGCTCGCCTCGAAAGCGAGTGTGGCGCAAGTCACCGAGGGTTCAAATCCCTCCGCTACCGCTGTAGAGGGGTCCCACCGCCAGGTGGGGCCCTTTCTTGCGTGTCCGCCTCCGTCCCGGCTGCCGTCCCCGTTCGCGTGTACGGGCCCTTCGCGCGGGCCTCGGGCCGCCTCCGGGCTCAGGGGCGGCCTCCTGGCCGAAGCGACCCTCCTGGGGCCTTCAGGAAGCCCTCATCGCGCGCCTCAGCCCGCGCTCAGCCCGCCCGGCCCGTCCTTGCCGGTCGTCCTGCCCGCCCGGCCCGTCCGGACTCGCGCACGCCCGCTCCGGGCGGCCTGGCCCCAAACAGTCCTGTCCCCTGAGCCGTTGGCCGCAGGGATGCGCGAGAGAAAGATCCACGTGAGGACTTGGTGCATACGTGATCTTTTGCGGGCCCCGAACACCAGACCGGGTTAGACTCACCGCCGGCGAACGCCCCCAGCGGGGCGGGAAAGACGGGGGGAGGCCTCGGTGGCGGTACAGGGAAAGAAAATCGCGCTGTACGCGGTCGTGGTCTTCGTGCTGTACGTGATCATCACCGACCCTGCCAAGGCCGCCGACTACGTCCAGATAGGGTTCGAGGGCATCTCGAATGCCGCCAAGGCCGTCGGTCACTTCATGACGTGGCTCGCCGACGGGGCCAAATAGGGCTCCCACGGCCGGGCGGCCACCGCCGTCGACCGCTGCTGTCGACCGCCGTCGAACCCCTGGGAGCGCCCGTGATCCGGCATCTGGTCCTCTTCAAGCTCAATGAGGGCGTCCAGCGCGACGACCCCCGTGTCGTGGAAGGCGTACGCGCCTTCGAGGCGCTCGGCGACACGATCGAGGAGCTGCGCTTCTGGGAGTGCGCCTGGAACATCACGGACCGGCCCATCGCGTACGACTATGCGATCAACTCGGCCGTGGAGGACACCGACGCCCTGCGCCGCTACCTCGAGCACCCGGCACACCAGGCGGGCGTCGCCCTGTGGCGCGAGTTCGCCACTTGGGTGATCGCCGACTACGAAATCCGAGCGACAACGACCGGCTAATCCGGGCGACACCACTCGCGGCGCCCCCCACCGGAAACGGTGGGGGGCTTTCCTGCGTAATGAGGGCCCAACTCCTCCCCAACACGGAGTTATGCGGTGCTTGCACACAGTGTCCATTTCTTGTGATGCTATGACCGCTTTTGACAGTGAATTGACTATTGACGGATGCGTGGATGGATGAAGAGGTGGCGTTGACCGTGTCGGCCAGTACCGCGCCGCCCCAGGACGAGGCTTCGGCCCCCGCTTCCGGACCGTCCCAGGAATCCGCCACGAACGACGCCCCGGCCGATGCCCCGGCCCAGGAAAACTCCGCCGACGACGCCCATCCCCACCCTCAAGAACCCCCCACCACCGACACCGAGGCACAGAAGGCCGTCGAGCCGGCCGAACCAGCTCCGTCCGCCGAGTCCGCCGAGTCCGCCGATCCCGCACAACCCGCCGAATCCAGCGAATCCAGCGAAACCAGCGAAACCAGCGAAACCAGCGAAACCTCCCAGACCGACGCCCCCCACAAGCGCCGCGGCGCCGACACCCGCGCCCTCACCCAGATGCTCTTCGCCGAACTCCAGAGGCTGGAGCCGGGCACGACGGAGCACCATCGCGTGCGGGGGGCGCTCATCGAGGCGAACCTCCCCCTGGTGCGCTATGCCGCCGCCCGCTTCCGCTCGCGCAACGAGCCGATGGAGGATGTCGTCCAGGTCGGCACGATCGGTCTGATCAACGCCATCGACCGCTTCGACCCCGAACGGGGCGTGCAGTTCCCGACCTTCGCGATGCCGACCGTCGTCGGCGAGATCAAGCGCTACTTCCGCGACAACGTCCGCACGGTCCATGTACCGCGCAGGCTGCACGAGCTGTGGGTACAGGTCAACAGCGCGACCGAGGACCTCACGACGGCGTACGGACGTTCGCCCACCACGGCGGAGATCGCCGAGCGGCTGCGCATCACGGAGGACGAGGTGACGTCGTGCATCGAGGCGGGCCGCTCGTACCACGCGACGTCACTGGAGGCCGCCCAGGAGGGCGACGGGCTCCCCGGCCTGCTCGACCGGCTCGGCTACGAGGACCCCGCGCTGGACGGGGTCGAACACCGTGACCTCGTACGGCACCTGCTCGTCCAACTTCCGGAGCGGGAACAGCGGATCCTGCTGCTGCGCTACTACAGCAATCTGACCCAGTCGCAGATCAGTGCCGAACTGGGAGTCTCCCAGATGCATGTGTCAAGGCTCCTCGCGAGGAGCTTCGCGCGACTGAGATCCGCAAACAGGATCGATGCATAGCTCTTGAGAGCGAATCGTCCACAAGAGCTTCTCCCGGCAGTTCCGCTCTGAAATCGCCTCAGAACCCTTCCAACCAGGGCGCATTCGCCTCCTGGATGTCGACATGTCACTACAGCGCGTTGCCGACATGTGACATTCTTCCGGCAGCGTGTTTGCCGCAGCCTCGCGGCCGGTATTCAGGTGGAGGCTGCGTTCCTCCGACGGGAGCGTCCGCCGCGACCGTCCCGCGACCCAAAGGGGGTGGCATGTCCGCAGATCAGGGCAGCTCGAAGGTGCTCACGCTCTTGCAGAGCGACTCCGCGCCCGACGTGCTCGAGGACCTTCAGGCCCCTCAGGACCTTCCGGGCGCCGAGGCTCTTCCGGCACCCGAGGCCCAGGACCTCCCGTCCCCCGAGGCCATCGACACCCGCACCCTGTCCCGCTCCCTCTTCCTGCGGCTCGCCGCACTCGACGAGCACAGCCCGGAGCGCGTCTACGTCCGGGACACGCTCATCGAGCTGAACCTCCCGCTGGTGCGCTACGCAGCCGCCCGCTTCCGTAGCCGCAACGAGCCGATGGAGGACATCGTCCAGGTCGGCACGATCGGCCTGATCAAGGCGATCGACCGCTTCGACTGCGAACGCGGTGTGGAATTCCCGACGTTCGCGATGCCGACGGTCGTGGGCGAGATCAAGCGGTTCTTCAGGGACACGTCGTGGTCGGTGCGCGTCCCGCGCCGCCTCCAGGAGCTGCGCCTGGCGCTCACCAAGGCGAGCGACGAGCTGTCGCAGAAGCTCGACCGCTCGCCGACGGTCGGCGAACTCGCCGCCGTGCTGGGCGTGTCGGAGGAGGACGTGGTCGACGGCCTCGCCGTGGGCAACGCCTACACGGCCTCCTCCCTCGACTCCCCGGCCCCCGAGGACGACGGCGGCGAGGGCTCCCTCGCGGACCGCCTCGGCTACGAGGACTCGGCCCTGGAGGGCGTGGAGTACCGCGAGTCCCTCAAGCCGCTGCTGGCCAAACTCCCGCCCCGCGAGCGGCGGATCATCATGCTGCGCTTCTTCGCGAACATGACGCAGTCGCAGATCGGCGAGGAGGTCGGCATCTCGCAGATGCACGTCTCCCGGCTGCTGACCCGCACACTGGCGCAGCTGCGCGAGGGCCTCATCTCGGACTGAGGGTTCTCAATTGACGAAGCGTCAGCCACACTGGCGCGATGCTTCGAGCGGCGGCATGGTTGCGGGGCCGTCGAGGCGCCTTGATCGGTGCCTCGACGGCGGTCGTATGTCTGGGCGGGATCCTGGGCGCGTGCACGGGCGGCGAAGCCCGCGACGGCTATGTCGCGGCGGGACCGGCGGGCGGCTTCCCTCCCGCGTCGGGCACGGCGGCCGCCCCGACGGCCGATGTCACGCTGGTACCGCTGCCAGGTGCGAAACCCACCGGCGGTGCGACGTCCCCGGCTCAGAACCCGGCAGCCGGCTCCAGCGCCTCGTCCGCGCCCCGGCAGAGTGCCCCCGAAGTCCCCGAACCCCCCGTACCGGACAACAGCGCCGTACCCCCCGTTCCCGCCAAGTCCTCGCCCGGTGGCGGGAGTTCCCCCTCCGCGGCACCCTCCACCTCACCCGCCCCCGCCGCACTGACCGTGAGCGGAACCGCACGCCGGTCCACCGACCAGCGCCGGTGCGAACAGGTCACCGTCTCCTTCCGCAACACCGGCGGCAGCGCGGTGCGTTCGGGCACGGTGGCCTTCGGCACGCACATCATCGGCGGGCTCGGGATCGACTGGGCGACGATCACGTCCTCGGACCCACTGCCGGCACCGATCGGCGCCGGGGCGTCGGTACGTAAGACCTGGACGGTATGCGTCGACGCGTGGCGCGTGCCACTGGGCATGCACATCGAGACGCGGGACGTGTCCGTCCAGTGGAAGTAGGACCCGCAGGCCCTGTCCCGCGAGACTGCGCGGGCGCGGTCACCGCCCGGCGCGTCCCTCCAGACACACGAAAACGGCATGCCGAGACACGGGACGGGCGTCCCCGTCCCGTGGACGTAAGGGAAGCAGGAGCCTGGCAGGAGAGCCTGCCGACGCCTTACTTCAGTGCGAGCCAGGCGACCGCCGCGACGATGGCCACGGCGACGACTACGCCGATGATCAGACCGACGCGGGGGCCCGCCGTGGCGGACGGCGTCTGCCTGCTCTGCGGGGACTCGTCGACGAACGCGCGGAACATCTGCGTGCTGCCGGCGGGGTCGTGGTTGCCCTGGGGGCCCTGGGTGTTAGCCATGGCCCGAGACCCTAGCGAAAAGGGCGGTACTCCCCAAGCGGGGGTCAGGTAAGCAGCTTGTGCGGCTTTCGCGGACGAGGGACCCCATCGCCGCCCCGCCCCACCTGCACATGTGCAGATGCCAATGCTTGCCTTTGTCAAGTTTTTACTCGAGTCCTTCCCGATTTCATTTGCCTGCAGCAACCAATCGTTTATGGTTGCCCAAAGCAACGAAACCTGGAGGTGTGATGGCCGCGCAAGCGCAGTACGAGGAGCTGGCCCGCCAGCTCAGCGCCATCGGCGCGGTGAAGCGGCACATCGGGCGCACCCTGCCGCCCGCCTGCCCGAGCGGCACCGCCGCCGTACTGACGCTCCTCGGCCGTCATGGAGACATGCGCATGGGCAAGCTCGCGGAGCTGCTCGCCGTCGACATGTCGGTCACCAGCCGCCATGTCGCGCACGCGGCGGACCGCGGCTGGATCGAGCGCTCCCCCGACCCGGCGGACAAACGCTCCCGCATCCTGCGCCTGACGGCATCCGGCCAGGACCAGCTCGACGAGCTGTCCCGGCTCACCGTCGAGCTGCTGGCCGAACGGCTGAGCGACTGGTCGGACGACGACGTCGGCCGGCTGACCCAGTTGATGGCCCGGATCAGGGAGAGCTTCGACTGCCGCCCCGCACCCCGGCTCGCGCCGACCACGATCGCGACCGCGACCGCGTTCGCTGTCGCAGCGCCGGCCGTTGCTGACGAGACCACCCGTACACCCGCATAAGAGACGTAAGAAAAGGAAGCCCATGGCAACGACCACACCAGCCGGTGTGCGGGCCCACGCCAAGCACGGGGGAGGCACCCCGGACGGCGCTCCGATGACGCACCGGCAGATCATGGAGGCCCTCTCCGGGCTTCTCCTCGGCATGTTCGTGGCGATCCTGTCGTCCACGATCGTGTCGAACGCCTTGCCGCACATCATCGGCGACCTCGGGGGCGGCCAGGAGGCCTACACCTGGGTCGTCACCGCCGCCCTGCTGTCCATGACCGCCACCATGCCGCTGTGGGGCAAGCTCGCGGACCTGTACAACAAGAAGGCCCTCGTCCAGATAGCCCTGGTCATCTACGTCCTGGGCTCGATGGCCGCGGGCCTGTCGCAGAACCCCGGCATGCTCATCGCCTGCCGTGTCGTCCAGGGCATCGGCGTCGGCGGTCTGTCCGCACTGGCGCAGATCGTCATGGCCGCGATGATCTCCCCGCGTGAGCGCGGCCGTTACTCCGGCTACCTCGGCGCGACCTTCGCCGTCGCCACGGTCGGCGGCCCGCTGATCGGCGGTGTCATCACCGACACCTCCTGGCTCGGCTGGCGCTGGTGCTTCTACGTCGGTATCCCCTTCGCCGTCGTCGCACTGATCGTGCTGCAGAAGACCCTGCACCTGCCCGTGGCCAAGCGGAGCGTGAAGGTCGACTGGGCCGGCGCGCTCTTCATCTCCGCCGCGGTGTCCCTGCTGCTGATCTGGGTGACCTTCGGCGGTGACAAGTACGCCTGGCTGTCCTGGCAGACCTACACGATGGTGGGCGGCTCCGTCCTCCTCGGACTGATCTTCGTCCTCGTCGAGTCCAAGGCCGCCGAGCCGATCATCCCGCTGCGCCTGTTCCGCAACCGCACCATCACCCTGTCGTCGCTCGCCTCACTCTTCGTGGGTGTCGCGATGTTCACCGGCACGGTGTTCTTCGCCCAGTACTTCCAGCTGGCGCGGGACAAGTCCCCGACGATGTCCGGTGTCCTGACGATCCCGATGATCGGCGGACTCTTCGTCTCCTCCACGGTCTCCGGTCAGGTCATCACCAAGACCGGCAAGTGGAAGGCGTGGCTGGTCGCGGGCGGTGTGTTCGTCACGGCGGGCCTAGGCCTGCTCGGCACCATCCGCTACGACACGGCGTACTGGAAGGTCGCCGTCTTCATGGCGCTGATGGGTCTCGGCATCGGCATGATGATGCAGAACCTGGTGCTGTCCACGCAGAACCAGGTGGAGCCGAAGGACCTCGGTTCGGCCAGCTCGACGGTCACCTTCTTCCGGTCCCTCGGCGGTGCGGTGGGCGTCTCGGCGCTCGGCGCGGTGCTGTCCCACCGGATCACCCACTACTTCACGGACGGCCTCTACGACCTCCAGCCGAAGTACATCCGGCTCGCCGCCCATATGCACTCCGACGGGTCCATCCCCGACCTGGCGAAGCTGCCCGAGCCGCTGCGCACGCTCACGCAGAGCGCGTACGGCCACGGCATCGCCGATATCTTCCTGATCGCCGCCGGCCTGGTGTTCTTCTCCTTCGTGATCACGCTGTTCATCAAGGAGGTCCCGCTGAGGACCAAGGGTGGCCTGGAGCAGGCAGCGGCCTCCGAGTCCGGGCACGTGCCGACGGCGGGCGAGACGGCCGCCGAGACGGCCCTCGACGTGGCGGCGCTCGAGGTGGAGGAGGCCGTCTTCGCCGGGGAGAGCGCCGGCGAGGCCACCGGGGAGCGGGTCCCGAGCTGGGCGGCGGTGGCGAGCACGGAGCCCGCGGCCGACGGCACCCAGCGGCTGTCCGCGGTCGCCACGATGGCCCCGCCGGTCCCCGCCGGTGAGGGCGGCGGCGTCCCGGTCCGCGGCCATGTCCGCGGCGCCGAGAGCGCTCCCGTCCCCCGGGCCGCCGTCACGCTGATCTCCCTCGGGGGACGGCAGCTGGGCCGCTCGGTGTCCGCGGCCGACGGTTCCTACGCGGTGGACGCGCCCGGCACGGGCTCGTACGTCCTGATCGCCGCGGCCGACGGCTTCCAGCCGCAGGCCTCGACCGTCGTCGTGGGCGAGGACCCGGTCTCTTACGACATCCTGCTCAGCGGCACCAGCGGGCTGCGCGGTGTCGTCCGGGCCACCGAGACCGGGCTGCCGGTCAAGGACGCGATGGTGATCGTGACCGATGTCCGCGGAGACCTGCTGGCCAACGCCACGACCGGTGAGCAGGGCGAGTTCTCCTTCACCGAGCTGGTGCCCGGCTCCGTGACCCTCGCGGTGAACGCCGCCGGACACCGGCCGCGCGCGCTGCCCGTGGAGATCGGCGCCGCCGGAGTCACCCGGATCGAGGTCGACCTCGACTCCGGCACCCAGGTCCAGGGCCTCGTACAGGCCCCGCACGGCCCCCTGGCGGACGCCCGCGTGACGCTGGTGGACGCGGCGGGCAACGTGGTCGGCACGGCCACCACCGGCGTGGACGGGGCGTACGCCTTCACCGACCTGAACAGCGGCGAGTACACCGTCATCGCGACGGGCTACCCGCCGGTGGCGACGGCGGTGACGGTGGGCGGTCGCGGCGTCGACGACCACGACATCGCGCTGGCCCACCCGGGCGAATAGACCGGACCCGGCTCGTGGGGGGGCGCGCACCGAGCGGTGACGCGATGGTGCGCCGCACCCCCCATGAGCCGGATTTTTCAACTCCTACGGGGATGTTCAAGGATTCAGAGGGAGACCACACGATGGCACTGACCGCACGTATCCGTACGCGGGACGGTTGGGCCGTGTCGCACGCGGTCGTCACCGTGACCGACATGACCGGCACACAGGTGCTGCGCGCCGAGGCCGACGGGGACGGGGCCGTACGGGAGACGACCACGCTGACCCCCGGCGCCTACACGGTGATCGTGACCGCGGTCGGCTACGCTCCCGCCGCCTCCAGCGCGATCATCACGGCCGGCGGGCGCGCGGAGCTCGGCACCGTGACCCTGGCCAGGCAGGGCGGCGTCGACCTGCCCCCGCCCGGCCCCTGGAGCATCGACCCGGCGCATTCCTCCGTGAGCGCGGTCGCCCAGCACCTGGGGATCTCCAGCGTGCACGGCCGTTTCACCGAGTTCACCGGGCGCATCGAGATCGCCCCGGACGACGTGGCCAAGTCCCGCGTCGAGGCCGTCATCCGCGCCGCGTCCGTCGACACCGGCAACGGCATGCGCGACAACCACCTGCGGTCGCCCGACTTCCTGGACATCGAGCGGTACCCGGAGATCACCTACCGCTCGGCCGGACTCACGGCCGCGGGCCCGGACCGCTGGACGGTCCACGGGGAACTGGGCATGCACGGCGTCGTACGCCCGGTCGACCTGGTCCTCTCCTACCTCGGCACCGGAGCCGACCCGTGGGGCGGCACCCGTGCCGCCTTCCGCGCGACGACGGAACTGCGGCGCGAGGACTTCGCGATGAACTACAACCAGGTCCTCCAGGCGGGCATCGCCGCGATCGGCACCACGCTGAAGGTGGAGCTGGACATCCAGGCGGTGCAGGGGGAGTCGCTGCCCCAGGGGGCGTAGGCGCAGCGGAACGAAGCGCCGTCACACCGCCCGAGGAATCGTCCGGCTGCTCACGCGTGGCTGAGGATCACCACCAGCGCCACGAACTCCAGTTGGACCTGGACGGCGACCGCCACCTGCCGCACCCGCAGGGTGGGCGCGGCCAGGGCGATGACACAGGCGACGGCGCCGAGTCCGACGCCCACGTCGAACAGCCAGGCAGGCAGTCCCCCGGTGCACTGCTCCCCGTATGTCACGCAGCGCGACGCACGCTCGGAGGCCAGGCTCAGCACCCAGGCAACCAGGGCCGCCGGCAGGAAGAGGACGGCGAACAGCATGGACCAGAAACGGGAACGGTCTCTTTCCACAGCTTCCTGAGCCGGGGGCATCGGAGAGTGGGCTGTTGTGTTCATGCCTCGATCCAACGCCGTTCAGCGGGCCCGGCACACCGGTCCCGGTACTCAATCGCGGGTGCGCACAGTACTCAGACCGCGCCATGCCGGGCGTCACGACGGGGCGAACGCTGCCTGTCGGGGCACTAGCCTGCCGTCATGGCACCGAACATCGCGACGAACACCACAGTGGCACTGGATGAGTTGCTGGACTTCGTACGACCCCGCCACCGCGCGATCCTGCTGACACGCCGGGCCGACGGGAGCCCCCAGGGGTCGCCGCTGACCTGCGGGGTGGACGACTCGGGGCGGATCGTGGTCTCCACCTACCCCGAGCGCGCCAAGACGCGCAACGCGAAGAGGGATGAGCGGGTCAGCCTGATCGTGCTCAGCGACGAGTGGAACGGGCCCTGGGTCCAGATCGACGGCACGGCCGAGGTCATCGACTCGCCCGGCTCCGTCGAGCCGCTCGTGGAGTACTACCGAAATATCGCCGGTGAGCACCCTGACTGGGACGAGTACCGGGAGGCGATGGCCAAGCAGGGCAAGTCCATCATCCGGATCACGCCGGTTCGGTGGGGTCCGGTGGCGACGGGCGGCTTCCCGGCCCGGCTTGCGTCGCCGGAGGGCTGACCGCCGGGTCGGCCGGCAGGGGTGGCCGGCGCGGGGGGTCCCGGTCGACCATCGCCTCGATGCCCGCGATCAGCGTCTCCAGCGCGAACGTGAAGTCCCGGTCGCGCATCTCCTCCACCGTGTCGCCGCCGTGGGCCTCCATGAGGTCCGCGGCATGGCGCGCGATCTCCCCGAGGCCGGGGCTCTCCGTCACCGCGCTCAGCGCGTGGTGGACGTAGTCGTCCTGGCTCAGCCCCGCCGCGGCGCAGCGGGCGATGAAGTGGCCCTCGATCGTGCCGAAGCCGTACACGAACTGGAAGACCGCCGATCTGGCTCCCATCTGGCCGTGCGTCGTCAGCCCGGTCAGCCCGATCACCCGCCGCACGGCGAGGGCGAAGCCGGCGGAGTGCGGCCCGATGTTGAGGAACCTCCCGGCCAGCGGCGACACCCAGGGGTGGCGCACCAGCAGTGCCCGGTACTCAAGGGCGAGTTCCCGCAGCTGGGTACGCCAGTCCTGAACCGTGCCGGCCACCGGCAGCCGCATCCCGCCGTGGACCGCGTCCAGGGCGAGTTCCAGCAGGTCGTCCTTGGTGTCCACGTACCAGTAGACGGACATCGCCGTGACGTTGAGCTCGGCGGCCAGGCGCCGCATGGAGAACCGTACGAGCCCTTCCCTGTCCAGCAGCCGTACGGTCGCCGCGGTGATGCGGTCGCGGTCCAGGCCGGACGGCTGGCCGCCGCCACCGCGCCTGCCGCCGCTCCGGGGTGCCTTGTCCTCGAGCCAGACGCTGGCACGCGCCGGGCACCCCGCCCGCTGGGCCGACTTCACCATGGCGCACCTTCCTCGACGCTCCGGGCCTGGTCACGATGCTAGGCGTACCGGCGGGGGCACGGGGAACGACGTGTCCGGCCACAATCGCCGTAATGGCCCGGGACTTCGGGCCCCGGGCCATCACTCCAGAAGGTGACGCGGTGCGAGCGATACGGCCTGTCAGCCGCCGCTCTTGTGCGTGAGGTCGTAGAAGGTGGCCGAACCGGCCGTCACCTTCTTGAAGTTCTTCTCGACCCACGAGCTGATCTGCGAGGAGACTTCGGAGCCTCCGCTGCTGTCGCCGCCGCCTCCGGAGCCGACACCGCCCGTGATGAAGTAGTGGATCCTGCCTTGTGCCACATACTCCTGGAACTTCGCCAGAGTCGGGTACGGGTCGCTGCCGTTGAAGCCGCCGATCGCCATCACCGGGTCGCCCGTGGCGAGCTGGTAGCTCGCGGCGTTCTGGGAACCGATCGAAGCGGCGACCCAGGTGTAGTCACCCGCGTCCTTCTTCAGCAGATTCCCGGCCTCGGTGCTGACGACGGCGCCGTTGAGCAGGCCGCCCATGCCGCCTCCACCGCCCCTTCGGCCGCCGCCACCGGGGCCGGGGAACGCGCCCGGCTGATTGCCGCCCTGTCCCTGTCTCCGGCCCTGTCCCTGGCCCTGTGGGTTCTGACCGTTCTGAGGGTTCTGGCCAGGCGCGGTGTTGCGGCCGAAGGCGCCCGTACCGCCCGGAGCTCCGGGGCCGCCGCCTGGGACACCGCCTCCGGCACCCCCCGGGCCGCCGGGGCCACCGGGCCCTCCGGGACCTCCCCGTCCGCCCATCGTGCTCGCGCCCGCCGGACCGGCGGTGACGATCGACCCGGTGTGGCCCTGGTCCACGGTGCTGAGGGTGTACGCGGCCGGGCCCGCGAGTGAGGCCACGAAGCTCAGACCCACCGCGGCGAGCGCGAACTGCCGTCCGAGCCGCGCCATGAACACCAGGCCGAGGGCACCGGCGAGACCACCGATGAGGACGAGCCACCTCAGCCAGGGAAGGTAGTCGGGCGTGCGGTCGAGGAGCACATAGCCCCAGACCGCGGTCGCCGTGACCGTGGCCGCCAGGGTGAGCGCCGCCCACGTCCTGGACCGCTCCTCCCACAGAACCGTGACGCCCATGCCGGTCAGTGCGGCGATATACGGGGTCAGGGCCACCGTGTAGTACTGGTGGAAGATTCCGGCCATATAGCTGAAGACGACCGCGGTCATCAGCAGCGAGCCGCCCCAGGCCAGGAACGAGGCACGGACCAGGTCCGTGCGCCGCGCGCCGCGCGAGAGCACGAGGCCCGCGGCGATCAGGATCAGCGCGGCCGGCAGCAGCCAGGAGATCTGGCCGCCGATCTCGGAGTTGAACATCCGGTCCCAGCCGGTCGCGCCCCATTGGCCCCCGCTCCCGCCGCCGACGCTGCCCGTCTCGGAGCCGTTGAGGCGGCCGAGACCGTTGTAACCGAAGGTCAGTTCAAGGAACGAGTTGTTCTGCGAGCCGCCTGTGTACGGGCGCGAGGACGCGGGCCACAACTCGACGATCGCGACCCACCAGCCGCCCGCGACGACCAGCGCGACCGCCGACAGGGCGAGTTGGCCGAGCCGCTTCCGCAGCGTCACCGGGGCGCAGACGCCGTAGACGATCGCCAGCGCGGGCAGGATCAGGAAGGCCTGCAAGGTCTTGGTCAGGAAGGCGAGTCCGACCACGGCGCCCGCCCACACCAGCCACTTGGTGCGGCCGTCCTCCAGGCCCCGTACGACGAGGTAGACCGTGAGCGCCATCAGCAGCGTGAGCAGTGCGTCCGGGTTGTTGAACCGGAACATCAGCGCCGCGACAGGGGTCAGCGCGAGCACGGCGACCGCGATCAGACCGGCCGCGGGGCTGAAGCGGCGCCTGACGGCCCCGTGCACGACGGCGACCGTGAGCACACCCATGATCGCCTCGGGTACGAGGATCGCCCATGAACTGAGTCCGAAGACCCGTACCGACAGTGCCATCGGCCACAGGGCGGCCGGGGGCTTGTCGACGGTGATGGCGTTGCCCGCGTCCAGCGAGCCGAAGAAGAACGCCTTCCAGGACGTGCTGCCGGCCTGGACCGCCGCGGAGTAGAAGGAGTTCGCGTAGCCGGAGGCGCTCAGGCCGTACAGGTACAGCAGTGCGGTGGCGAGCAACAGGCCGAGGAACGCGGGACGCACCCAGCGCGGGTCTTCCGGACGGCCGCGCCAGATCCCGCGCGCGGACGGCCGCTTCGGCTCACCAGGCCCTCGAACGGAAGCCGGCGGGGCCGCCGGCTCCCGCACGGCGGCCCGTTCCCGCATCGGCACCGGCTCCCGCACGGCCGTCGGCGGCCCCCAGGAGGAGGGCCCTGAGCCCTCCTCCCGGCCCGGATGACCAAGGACAGAGGTCATCGGGAGTTCCTCCAGGAGGAGCGGTCCGCGTCCTGGCGGCCCGAGAACCGGTCCGTGTCCCCGTACGTGGCCCGGGGGGCCTCGGAGCGGACGGGCGCGGGCCGGTCGTAGTGGGCACCGGCGGGCCGCGCGGTCGTCGCCGTCATCGGCGAGTCGTCGCGCTGGTCACCGAACACCCAGGCCCTGAAGAGCAGGAAGCGCAGGACGGTCGCCGCGAGGTTGGCGGCGATGAGGACCGTCAGTTCCGTGGAGTGCGCGGGGTTGGTGGTCGCCGCGTTCAGGGCGGCGAGCGAACCGCTGGTGAGGGCGAGACCGATACCGAAGACCACCAGGCCCTGCGCCTGATGCCGCACGGCGCCGCCCCGTCCCCGCACCCCGAAGGTCAGCCGGCGGTTGGCCGCCGTATTGGCCACCGCGGACACCAGCAACGCGAGCGCGTTGGCCGTCTGGGAACCCGCGAACTCCCTGAACAGGCTGTAAAGCGCCAGATAGAAGAGGGTGGACAGACCACCCACCACACAGAAACCCAGCAGCTGACGCGCAAGGCCTCGCGGCACATCGGTGATGTCGCGGTCCCGCGGATCGTCGCCGAACGGCCGCGCCAGCCGGTCCAGCGGCAGCGAACCCGTCGTCAGCGCCTTCCCGATACGCCACACACCCTTGAGGTCCTCGGTCGCCGTCTTCGCGATGTGCACCGTCGAGTCCGGGTCGTCCACCCAGTCCACCGGCACCTCGTGAATACGCAGACCGGCGCGCTCGGCCAGGACCAGCATCTCCGTGTCGAAGAACCAGCCGGTGTCCTCCACCAGCGGCAGCAGCACCTTCGCCACATCCGCCCGGATCGCCTTGAACCCGCACTGCGCGTCCGAGAACCGGGCCTGCAGCGAACCACGCAGAATGAGGTTGTACGTGCGGCTGATGAACTCCCGCTTGGGCCCACGCACCACACGGGACGAACGTGCCAGCCGGGAACCGATCGCCAGATCCGAGTGACCCGATATCAACGGAGCCACCAGCGGCAGCAGCGCATTGAGATCGGTCGACAGGTCCACATCCATGTACGCAAGCACCGGCGCGTCCGACGCGGACCACACGG
Organism: Streptomyces sp. NPDC047022; assembly: GCF_040644155.1. Classification (NCBI taxonomy): domain Bacteria; kingdom Bacillati; phylum Actinomycetota; class Actinomycetes; order Kitasatosporales; family Streptomycetaceae; genus Streptomyces; species Streptomyces sp. NPDC047022. The sequence goes on from NZ_JBEYVV010000026.1 coordinate 46,007, forward strand.
TCCGCAGCGCCCGCCCGCGGCCCTTCTGTTCCAGCCGGCAGTACCTCACCTGCGGGATCTGCCGCTCCAGCCGCGCCGCCACCTCGGGCGTGGTGTCGGTCGACGCGTTGTCGGCGATCGTGATGCGGAACGCATACGGGAAGGTGCGCTCGAGGTGCTCATGCAGCCTCAGCACACAAGGCTGGAGGTCCGTCTCCTCGTTGTACACGGGGATCACAACGTCCAGGACAGGGGTTCGGGCTCCGGAGGCCGGGAGGTGCTCCCGCGCCGGCAGGGTGCCGGGAGAAGAGTCGGTTCGCATGGAACCGACTCTTCTCAGGTGCCCTGTTCCACCCGTGTGGTGGCGCTGTGGTGGACCTGTGAGTGCTCGGGCCGGTTCGTCACGGCGGCGGGCGCGTGCGGCTGCGGGGCGATCGCGGGCAGGTGCACGGTGAACACCGTGTGTCCGGGGACGCTGTCGACGCTCACCGTGCCGCCGTGCGCGGTCGCGACGGCCTGCACGATGGCGAGCCCGAGTCCGGTCGAGCCGGTGGCCCTGGAACGCCCCGAGTCGCCGCGTGCGAAGCGCTCGAAGACATGCGGCAGCAGCTCGGGCGGGATGCCCTGGCCGTTGTCCTCGATGTCCACGCACAGCCATGTACCGCGGCGCTGCACGCGTGCGGTGACGGTCGTGCCCGGCGGGGTGTGGGTGCGGGCGTTGGCGAGCAGGTTGACCAGCACCTGTTGCACACGTGCCGCGTCGGCCGCGACCAGCGCGGGCTCGTCGGGCAGTTCGAGGCGCCAGTTGTGGGCGCTCCCGGCCGCCCGGACGTCGCTGACGGTGTCCACGACCAGCGGTACGAGGTCGACCTCCTCGAACTGGAGCGGACGGCCCGCGTCCAGCCGGGCCAGCAGCAGCAGATCCTCTACGAGCAGGGTCATGCGCCCGGCCTCGGACTCGATCCGCCCCAGGGCGTGCCGGGTGTCGGGTCCGGTCTCCTCGCGTCCCCGGCGGGTCAGCTCGGCGTATCCGCGGATGGAGGCGAGCGGAGTGCGCAGCTCATGGCTGGCGTCCGCGACGAACTGCCGCACCCGCGTCTCGCTCTGCTGACGCGCGTGCAGGGCACCGTGGACATGGTCGAGCATGCGATTGAGGGCGGCGCCGACCTGCCCGACCTCGGTGCGCGGATCGGTCTCGGAGTCCGGGACGCGCTCGTTGAGGGTCACCTCACCGCTGTGGAGCGGCAGCTCGGAGACCCGGGTGGCGGTCGCGGCGACCTTGCGCAGGGGGCGCAGGGCCACCCCGATGAGCACGGATCCGGCGATCCCGGCGGCGATGAGACCGGCGACGGTGACGCTGGCCTCGACGATGACCAGCGTGCCGATGTTGTCGTTCAGTTGCTTGGTGGGAACACCGACGTAGTAGGCGCCCCTCAGACCGACGCCGAAAAGGACCCGGTACTCGCCCAGTCCGGGTAGTTGGACCGTGTGCTTGTTCCCGTCGCGGGGGACTGCGCCGAGCGCGGACAGCTGCGCGGGGGTGAGTGCCTTGTCGCTCAATGCGTAGTCGGACGTCTCACTCACTCTGCCCTCGGTGACGACGCCACCGTCGACCTTGGCCGCGACCAAGCCCCCCGAAGGAGGCTGCGGGCTCCGCGTGACGAAGTCACCGAGGTCGGTCGGGCGAGAGCGTAGGCCGGCCGGATCGCGGGGCGCCGGGGCGTTCGGCGGCGGCCCGGCCGCGCCGCCCGCGGTGTCTTCGAGCTGGTGATCCATCTGCTGGTAGAGGTGGGACCGCAACGCGACCGTCGTCACCGTGCCCATCACCGCGCACACCACCGCGATCAGTGCCACCGCCGAGACGACGAGCCGCGACCGCAGCGTGCGCGGTTGCCGTACCTGCTTCGGGGCGCGCGGCCGTCGTCGCTCACTCATGACACAGCGGGCTTGATCAGATAGCCGGCGCCGCGCCGGGTGTGGATCATCGGTTCACGGCCGGCGTCGATCTTCCGCCGCAGGTAGGAGATGTAGAGCTCGACCACGTTGGCCTGTCCTCCGAAGTCGTACGACCACACGCGGTCGAGGATCTGCGCCTTGCTGAGCACACGCCGAGGGTTGCGCATCAGGAAGCGGAGCAGTTCGAACTCGGTGGCGGTGAGGTGGATGTTCTCACCGGCCCGAGTGACCTCATGGCTGTCCTCGTCCAGAGTAAGGTCCCCGACGACCAGGACGGAGTCCGAGCGGCGGTCAGCGGCACCGGAGCGCCGGATCAGCCCGCGCAGCCGGGCCACGACCTCCTCGAGGCTGAACGGCTTGGTGACGTAGTCGTCACCGCCCGCGGTCAGGCCCGCGATCCGGTCCTCGACGGCGTCCTTGGCGGTGAGGAAGAGGACCGGCACGTCCGGCAGATCGCGCCGCAGCCGTCCGAGGACGGTCAGGCCGTCCATGTCCGGAAGCATCATGTCCAGGACAACCGCATCCGGGCGGAACTCGCGCGCGGCCTGGATCGCGCCCTGCCCGTCACCCGCACTGCGGATCTGCCAGCCTTCGTAGCGAAGGGCCATGGACAGCAGTTCGGTGATGGACAGCTCGTCGTCCACCACCAGCACGCGGACGGGGCTGCCGTCCGGCCGGAGCAGTTCAGTACGCCCCTGGGGCGAGGTGGTAGTCATGCGGGAAACCTTGTCCGGAGGGGCTGAGAGCCCCCTATCACCAACCTGTGATTTCTCTGAGAATCTCACAGGCAACTCTCAGCGGGCTCCTTGGAAGACCGCGAGACGGCCCGATCCGGCCCCAGGTCGGGAGCGCGCTCACGGGGTGGAGACGGGGAGCCGCTGGGCGGCCACCCGCCATGAACGACCTGTGGACAGGGTGGGCCGCCCTTGCTCAGTCCTGTGCAGTTCGCTGGAACGAGTGGCTGCGCTCGACCTTGGCGATGTGCAGCGTGTACGACTCGTACCAGTGGGCGCGCCCGCGCTTCTGGGCCGCACGGTGCTCGGCGTCGGTCCGCCACTCCTGGAGGGCGGCCAGGTCCCGGAAGTATCCGACGGTGATCGAAAGACCACCCGGCGTACGGGCCTGATCCATCCCGAGAAACCCGGGGATCTCCTGCACCAGGTCTTCCATCCGCTCGGCGGTCTCCGCGTACCCGCTGTCGTCCTGGGTCCGCGTGGAGGTGAAGACGACCGCGTAGTACGGGGGCTCGTGAGCCGGAACAGGGGCGGCGAGAGGGGCGGCGGAGATGGTGGCCGGGGCGGCGAGGGGCGTGTCAGGCGCCATGCTGCGATCGCTCATGGCACTCACCATGGGGTCTGCCGTGTTTCCGGTCCACCCCCTTTCACCTTCCGGTCAGAACAACCCGTCCTGCACCCCCGTATCCCCCGACTCCCGCACCGGCACCGTCACGTCGTCCCGCTCCGCGGCCGTCAGCTCCCAGCCCGTCATCAGCCGGGTGTCCAGCACGAGGACCCCGCGCACGGTCGCCAGATGGAGATCGGGCCCGGCGGCGGCCAGCACCTCCCCGCTCACCGTCCCGCCCGCCACGAGCTCGCGCACCACGCCGTCCGCACGGGGCAGCCCGTCGAGCCCGAACACCCCGGCGTGATCCAGGGCCCGGAACGGGGCACGTTCCAGCGATTCGGGCCAGCCGTCGAGCGCCACGGCACGAGCGTGCAGTTCCGCCAGCTCGGCCACCCGCTCCCCCTCCGGCGGAAGCGCGGTCCGCACGGCCCGCTTGTCGGCGTACGGGATGCGGTCCGGCACGCCCAGCGCGGCCCGCAGCAGTTCCTCCGCGCGCCGCGCCGCCATCAGCGGCCCCTGTCCAAGCCAGGTGAACGAGACGGCACCCTGCTCCAGCAGCCGCGCCGGGCCGCGCTCGACTGCGGTGATCCCGACCTTGACCATGCCGGGCCCGAACCACGCGAGATACACGTGATACGGACGCGGATCGTCGGCGAAGGTATCGGCGGCGACGGAATGCGCCCGGTCCAGTCGCGCGCACTCCTCGCACCGCGCGCCCGTACCGCGTCCCGGCACCTCGGCCCGTGCCGGACACCCGTGTCCGCGCGCCCCCACGCAGGTCCGCACACCCCCGGCCGCGACCGCGAACGCGACCCGCTTCCCCCGTTCAAGACCACTGCGCCGCCCGCCTTCCCAGCCCAGCAGGGGCCCACCGTCCCCCCACCGCAGACCTGTGCATCTCCACGCCTGTGTCATCCCTTTCGAGACTAGGCGGTGCCACTGACAACGCTGCCTGCCGAAGATCAACGGAGCCCGATCCCCGCTCCCTGCTTGAGTTCTCGGCGCACCGGCGAAACCCTCGGACCGTTCGGTCGACTGTCTCTCCGGTTCCCTGTTTCCCTGATTCCTTGATTCCTTGGAGTGGGCGAAGTGAGCGAAGTGGGTATGCCGCTGCTGCATCGGAAATGGCCCGAGCTGATCGACTCGCTTCCCCATCTCCGGCTGGGAAACGGTCCGACACCCCTGCGCCGACTGGAAACACTGGGCATACCCGCGCAGGTGTGGTGCAAGGACGACAGCGTGTACGGCACCGGCGGCTGGGGCGGCAACAAAGTACGGAAGCTGGAATGGATACTCCCGGAGGCGAAGCGCAGGCGGGCCGGCACCCTGCTGACCGTGGGAGGGCTGGCGACCAACTGGGGTCTGGCCGCGGCGCTCTACGCCCGTGAACACGGCATGTCCACCGCGCTCGCCCTGATCGACCAGCCCCTCGACGACGACGTACGAGCGCAGCTCGAGCGCCTACGGCAATCCGGCGCCACCTTGCACTTCACCCACACCAAGCGCCGTACCGTCGCCTCGGCACCCTGGCTGTTCCTCCGTCACACGCACCATGGGCGTCCGCCCTACTTCCTCCCCGCGGGAGGCTCCGGTCCCGTCGGCACGCTCGGCTATGTCGAAGCAGCCCTCGAACTGGCAGAACAGATCAGGCAGAACGACCTGCCCCGTCCCACCCATCTCGTCACCGCCGTCGGCTCCGGGGGAACCGCGGCAGGGCTGGCGCTCGGCCTGGAACTGGCGGGGCTCAGGACAAAACTCGTGGGCATCGTCGTCAACCACACCCTGCGTCTGGACGCCCCCACCGTCGTCGCTCTGGCTGGACGGTGCGCACGCCTTCTGCGCCGGCGAGGGGCACCGCTGCCGCCCATCCGCCTCGATCCGGCCGATCTCCTCATCCTGCGGGGATGGATGGGCCCCGGGTACGGACACGCCACCGAGGAGGCCGCGGCCGCGCAAGCCCTCGCCGCCACCCGGGTGAACCTTCGGCTCGACCCCGTATACACGGCCAAGGCCTTCGCCGCGCTTCTGAAGCTGGGGGCGGATCACCGGTTCGGCAGAGGTCCGGTCATCTTTCTTCACACGCACGGCCCAAGAAATGCGCCCGCGGACGCATGACTCCCCTCGCGGCCCGGCCTCAGGTGACGTCGAGGAGAGGTTCAGTGCGTGTTCTCGATCCTCGGCAGGAGGGGTTCCGGTTCCTAGGCTCGCCCTGGACCAACCGCCTCCGGGACCGGTGAGGGCGAAGCCCGCACGGCCGGCGGTGAGACGCGGCGGATCATCCTCATCGATGGGAAGACCATGGGCAAGACCAGCGCCACCAAGCGTTCCCGCCACTCCAGGGCCGCGCGTACCGGCACCCGGCTGAGGATCGCGGCGGCCATCGGCGCGGCGATCACCGTCCTGGGCGCGGGTTCGGCGCTCGCCTGCGTCGACAGCCCCCGGGGCGGGCGGTCCGCCACCGCCTGGCACCACGACAGCCGCCGTTCGACCGGCCGCCAGACCCCGGTCACGGTGAATTCCTTCCCTCGTGGCGCCACGGCGACGAACCCGCGTCACAGCGGCAGCGGCCGACGCGGCGCCGGACTGCAGAAGAGCGCCATCGGCTATCTGGCGACCGACTTCGGCTATCGGGGCACGTCGTTCCTCCCGCGCTACACACAGTGCAGCGCCACCGTGGTCTCGCCCGACGTGATCGTCACCGCCGCCCACTGCGTGGTGAAGAGCAGCGGTGAGAAGGCGGGCGACCACGAGGTCTTCTTCCGGCCGGGCCTCGACGCGGGCCGGCCGCCCGAGCTGGGGGAGTACTTCCGTTCCGCCAAGGTGCTGGTCGACCCCCGGTACTCCGCCGCCGAGGGCTCCTGGGAGCACACCGCGTACGACGTCGCCTACGTCGTCCTGCAGAAGAAGAACGGCCGCAGCGTCGGCGACGTGGCGGGCTGGGTGCCCAGCAAGGTCGACAAGACACTGGCCGGCAAGCAGATGACCATCGTCGGCTACCCGGAGAACAAGGCCAACCGCTACCGCCCCCATGTGTGCGACGAGCCCACCCAGGCGCTGGAACCCAACCGCGGCCACAACGAGGCGCAGGTCATCTGGGGCACCAGCACCTGCTCCAACCTCGGCGAGGGTGCCTCCGGCGGCCCCTGGTTCATCCAGCAGGGCAGGAGCCTGACTCTGGTCGGCGTCAACCACGGCACGTTCAGCCGAGACAGCGAGAACGCCGCGGCAGGAGCGGCCTTCAACGACACGTCCTGGCGGGTCTTCCAGTCCGCGCTGCGGGCCGCGGGCGACGCCTGAGGCGGCGGATCACCGGTCCTCGGGAACGCCATCGACGCCGGTCAGTCTCCTCTGCGGGTGTACCCGGCCCAGCACGGTCCGCCGACCGCGTCCAGGACCTCCTTCACCGCGTCCCGGAACTGGCCTGCCGCACCGGTGGCCGGGGACATCGCCGCGGCCGCACCCGCCGCCAGACGACTGTGCAGTCCCGGGTCGGCCACGGCGAGCCGCCGTGAGAGCCACTTGCCGCCGCCGAGCCAGTGCCCGCCCGCCAGCAGGGCCAACTCCGAGGCTTGCTGGAGCAGTTCGGCCACCAGGTACGCCCGCTCCAGCGGGTCGGCGCATCCGTGCAGGTCGTCCAGGGCATCGGTGAGGAAATACCGCCGGTCTTCCAGTTCTGCCGCCGACGCGGGGGGCGGCCCCGCCGCCAGCCGTGCCCGGGCTTCTGCCTGCAGTACGGCTCCGAGCCCGTCCGCATCGGTCAGCAGCATGCCTTCCGCGCACATGGCCAGCAGCGGGGAGCTGCTGGCGGCCGTCTCCCTCTCGGCGAAGCGACGCCAGTCCACCTCGGTCTGGACGAACAGTTCCACCGGCCAGTTCTCGTGAACCAGGCTCTCGCGAAACGGAGCGGGCGGCCCGGTGAGCAGCACCACGATGTCGAGGTCTGACGCAGGCGTACGGCGGTGGGTCAGCACGCTGCCGGCCAGGAAGGCGGCCCGGGCCTCGGGGAAGCGGTTGCGCACCAGTTCCCTGGCGATCTCCACATGATCCATGCCGACAGTGTCGCCCTGTCGGCAGGCGTACGGCGCCGCGTTGTCTCACCCCTTGCCGATGGCGTCGTTCGCCCGCTCCGCCACGCCGCGTTCCACACAGAACTCGTTGCCTTCGGGGTCGTGCAGTGTCACCCACCCCTTCCCATCGGGCCTTCGGTGGTCGCCCTGAACCGTGGCACCGAGCGCGAGCAGGCGCTCGACCTCCTCGTCCCGGGTGCGGTCCCCTGGCTGGAGATCCAGATGCACGCGGTTCTTCACCGACTTGCGGTCGTCGACCCTGATGAACAGCAAGGTGGCCCCGGCGGAGGTGACCACGGCTTCCGGATCTCCTGGAAAGTCGTCGTCACCGAGAGAGCCGTCGAGGGCCTGGGCCCAAAAGCCCGCGAGGGCATAGGGATCGGCGGCGTCGACGGTGATATGGCGGATCAGGGAAGTCATGCGCGCAACCCGACCATGGACGCCTCCCGCCGTCCAGGGATATCCGGCCCAGGCCCCGCGGTCCGCACGGCGGCGTCAGCCGAGCGGGTCGGCGGTGTTACGCAGAGTGGCCAGGACCGAGGCGTACATGCGTGCCTTGATGGTGCCGAGGGTGTCGCCCGCCTTGCCGACCTGCGCCTCCGCGATCTTCACGGCCGTGGACCGCACGGCATCCTCGTCGACCGCGCGGTCGACGATGGCGGCGTCCTCGGCGTCCGACCCGCCGTAGCGGCGGCCGGTGACCATGGCCTCGTGCGCGGTCTGCGGTGCCAGCCGGGACCGGATGAGGGCGGACATGCCGGGCGTGAAGGGGATGTTGATGTCGGCCTCGGGCAGACACCAGAAGCCACGGTCCGCGCGCATGACACGGAAGTCGTGAGCGAGGGAGAACATCGCACCGGCGGCGAACGTGTGCCCCTGCAGCGCCGCCACGGTGATCACGGGCAGGGACAGCACGCGGGCGAAGAGTTCATGGACGGAGCCGCGGTAGCTCTCCTGCTGATCGGCGTGGGCACCCAGCCACTCCAGGTCCAGGCCGTTGGAGTAGAACTTGCCCGTCGCGGCGGTCACCAGGGCACGCGGTCCTTCCGCCTTCTCCACCTCGTCGAGGGCGGCGTTGACAGAGGCGAGCCAGTCGGGGTGGAAGCGGTTCTCACCGTCTCCGAGATCCAGAACGAAGACGTTGTCGTCCAGGCGGTCGAGGCTGGGCATATGCGCTCCTCGGGGTAGTGCCGACCCCATGTCCAGGTCGGAGTCGGACGGGCTGATGAATCCAGCCTGTGCCTCTCCGCCCCGGAAAGGAATGATCGATCCGCCTCCATCGGCGTGACCGCAGCGGTCACGCCGACCGGAATCCGCGCACTCGGAAGGCGCTTCGCGGGTCGGCCCCTTGCCCTTGCCCAGTTGTCAGTTGCACGCCCGATAGGCCGGGGTGATGGTGGGAAGTGAAGCTCGATTGAGCATCGAAGGGATAGTCCGATGACTGAAAAGAAGGCTGAACTCTACACGCTCGACCTGACGGATGCGCGCTGGGTCAAGAGCAGCAAGAGCACGATGACCACCAGTCCTTACTGCGTAGAGGTGGCAGACCTCGGTGGCGGAGCCGTTGCGATCCGCGACTCGAGGAGAACGGACCTGCCCCCGCTGCGGTTCACCGCGCAGGAATGGGCAGCGTTCCGAGAGGGCGTCCGCGAGGGCGAGTTCGGCTAGAAGATCCCGCATTTGACCAGGGGCCACGTCGGCCCGGCTGCACCGGAGAGTGGGCCGGGCCGGGGTGGTCGCATCATGCTGAAGCCCCAGCACTACCCGAACTTCACATACTTGTAGACGTGCCCCACGGCGCCGGGCTCGATGGAGCTCTGGACTTCGCCCTTACAGCCCTTGGACTGATACGAACGCACCGTCCGGCTGGTGTAGTTCGACGCATAGAACGGGGGGTTGTCCCCCTTCAGGGAGTAACAGCGGCCCGACTGCGGGGAGGACAGCGCTCCGTCCTGCCCACCCAGTCCGGAGGTACTCCAGTAGAAGCCCCCGTCAGCCGCGTGCGCGGACACCGGCAGCGCCAGCAGAACGGCCGCCAGCAGTCCCGGGCCGGCCGCTCGCACGGCCTCCCCACCCATCATTTCCATGGACTCCCGCCTTTCGAATATTTATCACGCATGCCGCCTCCGATGAAACATCGAATTGAGAATCCAATTCCCAAGGCGCACTTTTGTTTGCTTGCTGGTGTGCACATCGGTGCCATAGACGGACACACCGGAAATCTTCTGCGGGCATTTATTCAAATCATTGCAGAGCTGGTGGTAGACATCCAGGTAATGCACCCCCGGATATTTCTTGCTGAATTCCAGGAGAATCCCGGACAGCAAGACCGCCACCGAGCCCGGGACATGCGCAAAGGTAGACCCGAACACATATACCGGAGTCCTCCTTCTGGAGAGGATACGGACGGCCCGGTCAAGATTGGTGACGAACCTTCTCCGCGCCTCGCCGTCGCGAATCGTCACCGGCTTTCCACCCCGGTCGATCTGCTGCTCGGCCGCATCCCACTGGACGCTCAGCAGAACCGCGTCCGGACGCACCCTGTCCATCAGGTAAGGCCACTCGACGTTCCATTTCGGGCAATTTTTGTTCGGCATCGGATTGATCGGCTCACGGATCCCGCAGGCGAGTGCGGAGGCATCCTTGACCTTCCCCTTTCCACCGAAGGCCGCAGCGATCCCGGTGGCCGCATCCCTTGCCCAGGAATCCCCGACCACCAGCACCTTCTTCCCTTCGGCGCCCGGCAGCAGGGCAGGAGACCCCCAAGGGGGCAGGCCGGTGTTACGCAGAGACCGGGACGTCTCAGGGAAAAAACATGGAGCCGCATAGCAGGGAATATCAGAATGCGGAGACCTGAATTCTTGAACAACTCCGGGGACCCCGCCCGACCAGCCCGAGATGCCGCCCGCCAGACACAGGGAAAGACCCTTCATCGCTCGGCGTAGAGGCATTATCACCAGTCCCTTCGTCAACAGGTCCCTGGAACTCGGATTTGCGACCTCAGAACGTACCTGGGGAGAGCCGGGCGACCGCGCGACACGGGTCGGCAGTACGGTACTTCACCGGATCGGCCCAAGCCGTCCGGAAGATTTCCTCCGGATGATGCACCGACGGGCGCGCCAGAACCTGGCAGTAGCGGCGGATGGCTAATCTCCCGATGGACAATCCGATTGCTCCCGAGTCGGACTCCCTAGAATTCAGGTGGGTAATCATGGTGCAACGAAGAATTCGCCGGCTCGGCGTCGCAGGAGTGGTCACGGTGCTGGTGTGCGGGTGCTCTCCACACCATGCGGAAAAGAAGGCGGCGGCACATTCCGAGGCAGGCCCGGCCAGTGCGGGTGAACCCCACTACGGGACAGCAGTTCCCCCGCTCGGCTCCCCCTCGCTGTCCCCCGCAGTGACCGGGAAGACCGTACTGGTGGTAGGGGACTCCTGGTCCGCCAGCATCGGCCGGGGCATGAGCGAGGTCGGTGCCTCTCACAACACCGTCGTGAACGCGGGACTCGGCGGCTGCGGAATCATGCTGCCCGTGGGCAAAGAGACCCCGGAGACCTGTCGCAAGTGGCCGGTCCAGTGGCCCTCCTATCTGAAGAAGTACCAGCCCGATGCCACCTTGCTGACAGTCGGTTTCTGGGATGTCACCCCGCAGCGGCTGGCAGGCGACGCGGAGCCGCTCGATCTCACCTCTCCGGCCCATGAGAAGGCATTCCGGGAGCGTCTGAACCAGGCCATCTCCATTCTGACCAGCCGGAACACCCCCTTGTACCTGATGACTTCGCATCAGGTCGGCAATCCGAAGTACCGTGCCTCCGCTCTGGTGATGAACCGGGTCCTCCGGGAGGCCTCAGCGAAACACCCTGGTGTGCGACTCCTCGATCTGCGCGGCCAGTTGTGCAATGACAAGGGGTGTCCCCGGGTCCTCGCAGGAACACAGGTCTACGACCCCACCGTCCACCCCACCAAACCCGCCCGCGCACGCCTGGCCAATTGGGCTCTGAATGCGATGTTCACCAGGGGTGGTGCCTGAGGTGTCGCCGGCCCTTGGACAACGTCCGGCCACAGCTGAAGGGGAGGCACTGCACGGGAGAATCGATTCGATCGACGGCCTACGGGCCGTCGCCGTCGCCGCGGTCATGGCCTTCCACTACGGGCTCGGGCTGGACGGCGGATTCCTCGGCGTCGATCTGTTCTTCGTCATCTCGGGGTTCGTCATCACCCGGCTGCTCCTGGCGGAACGAGCCCGCACCCCACGCCCTTCACTGGGGAGCTTCTGGTTCAGGCGGGCCAAACGACTCCTCCCCACCGTCCTGCTCGTGGTCGCTGGCGTCCAGGCGTGGATGCTCCTGGAGGATCCTCCGGGACTCCGTCCCACCGTGAACGCCCAGACACTGGCCGCTCTCACGTACACATCCAACTGGTACGCGGTCCTGGGACACGTCGGCTACTGGGACGTGGCCCAGGAGCAGGCCCCCCTGAACCATCTGTGGTCGCTGGCCGTCGAGGAGCAGTTCTATCTCCTCTGGCCTGTCCTGCTGATCGGGCTGACCGCCTGGGGTACCGGACGGATCCGCCGTCCCGACAGGCTGCTCCTCGCGGCTGCCGCGGTCTGCTACCTGCTGGCGTACCTCCTCAGCCTCCCCGGCGCCCATGAGCGCGCCTATCTGGGCACCGACACCCGGGCCGGGGCTTTGCTGCTGGGGGCCGTCATCGCGTTCCGCCCCGGTCTGTTCTCCCGGCTCTCCTGGCCCGCGGCAGCGGTCCTCGGCCTACTGTGGTGCACCGCGGACATCGGCTCGGCCGCCTTCTACGCCTGGCAGCTGCCTCTGGCAGGGATCTCGGCAGTCGCGTTGATCGATGCCGTCGCGCACGGAGAGCTGTTCCGCAAGGCACTCTCGTCCCGTCCGCTGCTCTGGCTGGGACACCGCAGCTACGGGCTCTACCTGTGGCACTGGCCGGTATGGGTCTACCTCGGTGTCAACCACCCGGAGTGGAGCCAGGGGACGAAGGTGCCCGTAGCCGTCTGTGCATCGGTCCTGCTCTCCGCGGCCGGCTACCGGCTGGTCGAACGTCCCGTTCGAACCTCGTCGTGGCGCCCCCGTGTGCTTCTTCCAGCTCTGGCCGTCTGCGGTGCCCTGGTTGCCCTGACCACCGCGGCCCCCGTGACCGCACCTGTGGACGCCCACGACGGCCCGATCGTCACGGGGCCGAACGCACACTGACGAGGATCAGGCCCCGTGGTGCGGGCGCGTCACCGCACGAGCTTGAGGAGCCGCCCCAGCGACTGCACCCGCGGCAGCTGCTTCCCTCAGCGGTCTCGCTCCGATCTCGGTGTGGGTAGGGTCGGTGGACATGACACGGGCTGCGGTAGTGGGTGTGGGAGCGGTGGGCGGCGTGGTGGCCGCGGGTCTGATGTCGGCGGGGCGCGTGGAGGTGACGGCTTGCGTGCGTTCGCCGTTGGGTGGACTGCGCGTCCTGCGGCCCGACGGGTCCGCTCTGGAGGCCTCGGTTCCCGAGGTCACCGACCCCGCCGAGATGTCGGCGGTGGAGTGGGTGGTACTGGCGACCAAGGCTCACCAGACGGCCGCGGCGCAGCCCTGGCTCAGCCGGCTGTGCGATGCGGGCACCCGCGTCGTGGTGCTGCAGAACGGAGTGGAACACCGTGAGCGCGTCGTGCCGCTGGCCGGCGCCGCCCGCGTCCTTCCGGCCGTGGTGGAGATCTCCGCCGAGTCGCGGAGCCGCGGCCACATCCGGCTGTTCGACCAGCCACGGCTCACCGTGCCCGAGGACGACGACGGCGCCGACTTCGCGGCCCTGTGTCAGGGCAGCGGTATCGAGGTGACATCAACCAGCGACTTTGTCACCGCGGCCTGGTCGAAACTGTGTCTGAACGCGGCGAACGGCGCCGTCACCGCGCTCACGATGCAACGGATGCCGGTCTTCGCCAATCCGCGCATCACCCAGTTGGGACTGGCGCTGGTGGAAGAGGCACGACAGGTCGCCACCGCGTCAGGCGCACGCCTTCCCGAGGACCTGGCGGACCGGGTCATCGCCCGGCTGCGAGCGATGCCGCCCGAGTCCGGCAGCAGCATGCTGTGGGACCGCCTGGCAGGCCGTGAACTGGAATACGACGCCCGTAACGGCGCCGTGGTACGGGCGGGTGCCCGACTGGGCATCCCCACCCCGTACAACGAGGCCGTCACCGCGCTCCTGGAAGCCGTGAGCGCATCGGGGAACCCTTCGTAGCGTCCCCCGCCCGGAGCAGAAGGGCCGGAGACCCGTCTGACATGACTTCTTCGCCCCGACGGGAGGAGCTCGGTCCGCGACGGACACCCCTTCCACCTCACTCGTCTGCACTGCGTGGATCGACAGCGAACGGTCACCCGCCGAGGCTGGGAGCTGACACAGGGGCCGTGCGTTGCCTCTTCAGGAGCCGCCCAGAGGGGATCACGACGCGACAGGCACGCGCCCCTGAGGGAAGGACGCGCCGCTGAAGGAAGGAGAAGGTACCTTCGCATGTCACACCGCACTGCCATGGTGCCGGAAGCCACCTGGGTGGCCAGGTGGGCAGGAGCTCTGCTGTGCCTCGTGGTGGCCGCCATCCACGTCGTGGACCAAGGCGGCATCACGGCAACGAGGGATCCCGCCTACATGGGCGTCGCCTACCACGTCCTGGAGATCGCCGCCGTGATCGCCGCGGTGCTGCTCCTCCTCGGCGTCGTACGACTGGGATGGCTGCTGGCGGTCGGGGTCGCCCTCGGCCCCCTGGTGGGCTACATCCTCTCCAGAGGGCCAGGGCTGCCCGACTACAGCGATGACATCGGCAATTGGACTGAGCCGCTCGGGCTGGTCAGCCTGGCCGTCGAAGGAGCCCTGCTCCTTTTGTCGGTGCCGCTCTTCGTGCGGAGCTTGCGTCGCAGAACCTGAAGCCGCGACGAGTGCTGGAGATCAGTGAGGACAGCGGCACTGTTCTCAAATGGCCGTCATGCAGGCAGCCAAAAGACTGAGTCCCACTCGACACGACGCCGGTCACCCCCGCGTCGAGCGGACGGGGTGGATAACTAGGTTTTCCACGCAATCAGATGAGTCGCCCCGAGGTCCCGACACCCCCGCACTCGGTTGGGGACTGCCTCGGACGACGCCGTCACCAGGCGGCCGAACGGGTCGGCTCACCGACCCGTTCGGAGGTTTGATGCACGTAGCCCGTGCCTTGCGTTCGATCGCTGCCGTCGCCTCAGTGGGAGCGGCGCTGGTGGCCTCCTCGGCGTGGTCCGCCACGCCCACCGCCAGAGCCACACCCAGGCCGGCCGTCCACGCGCACGCTACTCGGTCCCCCGACTCCGGCCCCGCGGTACACCACGACACCTCGCCACCGCTGCGTGACCTGGCCCAAGGATCCAGACGACTCCGGCGCGCCCCCCACGTCGCATCTCCCGGAAAGGTGCCGCACGCGTCCCTCGCCAAGGCCACGGGTCCCGACCGGGTGGTGCAGAACCACAAGGGCAACCGGGGCCCGATCCGGTTCGGCGTCAATTTCGAGGGCATCCGGGAAGCCGGGGGTGTCCCTCCTGACCCCAACGCCTCGGTAGGCTCCCGTCAGGTCGTGGAGATCACCAACTTCGATCTCGCGGTGTACTCCAAATCCGGTGCCACGCTACTGGGGCCGCTGACGACCCAGACCCTGTTCAGCGGGTTCGGCGGACCGTGCGAGACCGCTCAGAGCGACTTCCTCGGGGACCCCGAAGTCCGCTGGGACTCCCTGGCTCATCGCTGGATCATCAACCAGTTCGCCAGCGACGACGGAACCACGACGAATCGACTGTGCGTGGGCGTCTCCCGCACCGCGGACGCCACCGGCGAGTACTACCGCTACGAATTCGGATATCAGAACCTCCCCGACCACCCGAAGTTCGCGGTGTGGCCGGACGCCTACTACGTGGCCGCCACCGCCGCCGGGACGCTCTTCGAGGTGTGCGCCTGGGACCGGCACAGGATGCTGCGCGGAGCCGACGCCGACCAGCAGTGCTACACCGTTCCGGCATCGACCATCCCGCTCGGCTCGGACCTCGACGGCAAGACCCCACCCCCGCGGGGCGAGCCCAACCTGCTGATCAACCTCGGTCCCACCGACGACAGCCTGCAGTACTGGCGGTTCCACGTCGACTGGAGAAACCAGGCCCGCACCACCTTCACGGGCCCGAAGGAGCTCAAGGTGGCCCCCTACGTCCCGGCCTGTCAGAGTACCGATCCCACCCAGTGCGTCCCTCAGGCCGGCACCAACCAGAAACTGGACTCGCTCTCCTACTCACCCATGTACCGATTCGCCTACCGCAACTTCGGCGACCACCAGTCATTGGTCTTCAACCAAGCGGTCGATGCCCTCGGCGGCGTGGGCGTGCGCTGGTACGAACTGCGGTTGCGCCACGGCCAACCGGTCGTCCACCAGCAGAGCACCTATGCTCCGGGGCCCACGTACCGGTGGATGGGCTCCGCAGCCCAGAACAAGGTGGGCGACATCGCCCTGGGATACTCGGAGTCGTCCTCCCAGACCCATCCCTCGATCCGTGTGACCGGGCGCCTGGCACGCGACCCGCGGAACGTGATGACGTTCCAGGAAACCACCGTGTGGACCGGCGCAGGCTCCCAGACCGGGAGCAACCGCTGGGGTGACTACACCTCCATGGCGATCGACCCGGTGGACAACTGCACGTTCTGGTACACCAACCAGTACCAACCGGCCGATGGCACCGGAAACTGGAACACCCGTATCGCCTCCTTCCAGCTCTCCGACTGCCGCGCCCACCGCCGGCACGGCTAGCACCGCCACAGGTGACACCCCCGGCCGACGGCTCACCGCCGTCCGCCCCGGACCGCCCTGCAAGCCGGGGACTGCGGCAGGACCGCCGCAGTCCCCGGGCCATGGGGTTTTGAGTCCCCGGACGACAGGCTGCACGCGCTCCACGTGCTCGCCCTGGTCCTGGGGATGTGCCGGGGTGAGCTGCAGGGTGTCGACGCGCGCACGATCATGGAGGCGCTGGGGCACAGCACGATCACGATGACGCTCGACACCTACGCGCACGTAATGGACACGACGCTGAGGGCAGCGGCCGAGCAGATGGACGCCGCCCTCGATCTCGACGGGTCCGACGCCAAATCGGACGGTGAGGTGGAGCCGGACGCCGATCAGTGAGAGGCGACTCCGGGCGCGTTGATGTCACCGACTGATGTCAAAGGCCCGTTGGCATGATCCCAACGGGCCTTTGACCTTGTGCGCACTCGGCAGGATTCGAACCTGCAACCTTCTGATCCGTAGCTCTACAGAGATCGGTCATCAGCGGTCATACAGGCCGCCGGGAAGCCCCTGAGAGTCGGCGTGGGGCGCTACCGGTTGCCGGGGTTGCTGTACTTCGCTGCTGTACCGCCGGCCCAACGGCTCAGTACCGGAAGCGTGCGGTATCGCCGTGGATCCTCAGCAGGAAGTCTCTGATGACCTCACCCCCGCCTTCGGGCACCAATTCAAGGCCAAGCGCATAGATGGCCTCGTCGGCCGCGATGGCCGCGTCCTCGTCCTTCCGCTCCCATGCAGCCCGCGATGCGTCAATGAACGGCTTGAGGGCTGGCCAGCCAGTTGAGGGCTCGAACCGGCAGTCGGTCCAGAACATGTCGACGGCTTCGAGCGTGAGGACACCGACGACCTCATGACCTCGACGCAACTGCCAAACCTGCTCTTCCATCACAGCCCCCTTCATGGAGGTTGCACCGTATCGCGGCCGTGGCCTCACAGAGCACGGATCCGAGACCGCCCTGAACTGCCGTTCCGGCAGGAACTCACGACCTTCCCCAGCTCCCATCCCGTCCGCCGTCGACCCACACGCCTTCAAAGTCTGTTGGTGGCTCGTGGGGCCATGTGCAGGGTCGTTCACCTGTGTTCATGGTCGGCTGGCTGCCGATGAGGGGTTGGCTTGGGGTCTCGTCTGAACGGCTGTGAACGGGGCTGAATGAGACGGAAACTGAGACGGCGGCGCGCCTCCAGCTTCACGGTCTGAGCCGGTTCTGTTGAGGGTCGAAGCAGACAAGCCCCATGGAGTCTGCGAGGGTCGCCGCATAGGCGGAGGCTTCCTCGGCCCTGCTCCACTGCATCGGGGAGTAGACGAACGGGCCGCTGGCCTCTCCGATCAACGGCCCCGTCGACCAGGGCGAGGGTACCGACACTACGAGGGCGCCGAACGTCGGGCCGGTGTGGGTCGAGTCAGTTGACGCAGCCGGTCACCGGCGGGGCGCTGGGGGTGCAGTTGGTGGGGTTGTTGTTCGTCACGACGGTGGAGATCAGCGTCGTAGTGGCGCCGCTGTTGAAGATGCCGCCAGGAGCGGTGTTGGCGAAGTTGTAGGTGACCGAGCTGTCCGTGAGTGTTGCGATGGAGCCGAAGTCGTTGGCGATACCACCGCCCTGGCCGCCGCTGCCGATAACCCTGTTGGCGAAGACTTGAGTTCTGTTGAGGACAAGCGTGCTGCCTCCTGTGTTGTAGATACCGCCACCAAGGGTGTTGGTGCCGGCCGCTGTGTTGCCGCGGACGACGGTGTCGTTGAGGGTCGCCGTCGCAGTCCCGGCCCCGATCTTCTCGGAGTAGATGCCGCCGCCGAAGAGTCCGGCGGAGTTGTCGGTCACCCTGCTGTGGTCGAGGGTCAAGGTGCCGTTGCTGTAGATCCCGCCGATGCTGTTGCGAGAGGTGTTGCCGGTGATGTCGCTGTTTCGGACTTCTGCAATGCTGCTTTCCAGGTCCATGGCGCCTGAGAAGCGCGCCGTGTTGTAACTGAGTTTGCTGGCCCGGACGGTAACCGCGTTACCGTTGTCGCTGGCGATCGCTCCGCCTTGAAGGTCGGAGAAGTTCTTGGTGAGCGTGACCGCGTCGAGTGTGAGTCTGGCACCGCTGGCGCGGAGCCAGATGCCGCCGCCCCGGCCCGACGTGTGACCGTCCCGGACGGTGAGGTCTTTGAGGGTGAGGTCTCCGTTCGGTCCGTCGATCTGGAAGATGCGGAAGTCGGTCGCGGAGACGCGTCTGATGGTGCTGTCGTTGCCGAGGATGGTGATCTTCGTGGTGATCACGGGCAGACCGTTGGAGTCGTTGTCCGGCGTGGTGAGCGTGTAGGTGCAGTGCTTGGCAAGCCTCAGTGTCCCACCGCCTGCGGCGTTGACGTCGAAGACCGCCTGCTTGAGGGCCGCCTCGCTGCACCGGACGTGGTCACCTCCGGAATTGGCGGTCGCCGGGGCCGTGGTGCCCACAGTGACGGACGCGACCGTAAGGGCCGCGCCGATAAGAGCCCGGAGTGTGAACATGCGTGTCTGCCTTCTCTCCAGCGATGGGGTCGCACATGTTTGAAGCCCCTGCCTCTAATGCCCGAAACGCGGGGGCGATTGTGCGCAACCTACGAACCGCCGTTCGTTTCCAGGCGGCAGCCGTGCCACCTGTTCCCCCGTATGTACTCAGACGAGTACGCCAAAGGGGCCCTGCCTGGCGCCACGGAGTCACGCGCTGGGCACTCGTTGCTCAACCCACCACACTCCCCAGCTCCCATCCCGTCTGCCGTCGACCCACACACGGTGGAGCGGGCGCGGTTCAGGGCGTCAAGGTGGAGCGCGCCGCTGTACGAACGACCTTGACGCCCTGGGCCGCGTCTGCTCGGCTTTGCCTGGGTCGATGGCGTACGGGATGGGAGCTCCCCGCGCACGCCACTATGGAGCCGCGGTCGGCTACGGCGCCCCCTGCTCCCGGTGTCGGCCGATCCCCCGCCGGAGGCAATGTCTTGACCGTGGGCCGCTCTATGCGGTGATCGACTCATGGCCTCTGGCCCTATCGATGTGTGGGCGCGCGTCGGCGCAGCGCGGGCGGAGCGGGCCGGAGGCAGGAGCGTCGCCCGGAGCGGAGCCGGGAAGCGCGCCCGGCGAGGCGGAGCGCAGCCGGGTGCCTTGATCTACCCGTACAAGAACGGCTTCGCCGCGTACGTCTGGGTCGACACCCCGGACGGTAAGCGCAAGCGGAAGTACGTCTACGGCAAGACCCGCGACGAGGTTCACGACAAGTGGATCAAGCTGCACACCGAGGCGAAGAATGGGCCGGTAGCCACTCGGCACCGTACCCTCGCTGTCTTCCTCTCCTACTGGCTCAACGAGATCGTGAAGCCGAACCTCGCGCCCCTGACATACGTCTCGTACGAGGGTTCGGTGCGGCTCTACATCGATCCGTACCTAGGAGCGAAGCGGATCGACAAGCTCACGGTCCGGGACGTGCGCGAGTGGATCAATAAGCTGGTGGCCACGTGCCAGTGCTGTGCTCAAGGCAAGGACGCTAAGCGTCGACGCGAGGCTCAGCTCTGCTGCGCTATCGGGGAGTGCTGTGAGGCGCACCCGTCGCGACGTGTCGTCCAGGTGGCTCGTGATGATCTCCGTGCAGCCCTCACCCATGCCGTGACGGAGGAGGAGATCAGCAAGAACGTGGCCTCTCTGGTCAAGGTCCCCAAGCCTCGGCGGAAGAAGATCAAGCCGTGGTCAGTCGCCGAGGCGGGCCGGTTCCTGGCCGACTGCGCCGCTCGCAGCGATCACCTGTTCGCGGCCTGAATGCTCGTGCTCTGCCTCGGCCTTCGCCGGGGTGAGGTGCTTGGCCTGACCTGGAAGTCGATCGACTTCGAAACCGGCGAACTCTATGTGGATCATCAGATCCAGCGGGCCGGACGCCAGATCCTGCACCGTGAGACCAAGACCGAGGAATCCGACGACTTCCTTCCTGTGCCAGCGCTCTGCCTGAAGGCGCTTCGCCTGCGTCGCGCTCAGCAGATCGGCGACCGGAAGGCGGCTGGAGATCTCTGGCAGGACACTGCCGGTCTGGTCTTCACCACGAAGTACGGCACCCCGATCGAACCAGGCAACCTCACCCGCATGTTCGGCTTGCGGGCACGCCGCGCCGGGGTCCGGGTCATCCCACTGCGGAACACCCGACTGCCATGGGCGGTACCGGCTGACACGGTTGCTGTACTTCGCTGCTGTACGGCACGACAAAGCCCCCTCCGGAGTGATCCCGAGGGGGCTTTGACCTGTGTGCACTCGGCAGGATTCGAACCTGCAACCTTCTGATCCGTAGTCAGATGCTCTATCCGTTAAGCTACGAGTGCTTGTTTTGTTTTTCTTCGCCGTTCCCGGCCCTTCCGGCCCGCTCGCGGCGACAGGAAGAACATTACATGACTGCCGCCGCCATGTGAAATCCATTTGGCACACCCCTTGTGAACTGGGAAAACGCACCGCAGGACGGTGGGCGCGGCGCCCCGGGGCGAGGGTGGAAACGCCGAAGCCCCGGTCGCGTGGACCGGGGCTTCGGTGATCAAGCGCGGAGGCGGAGGGATTTGAACCCTCGATGGGCTTTAAGGCCCAAACCGCATTAGCAGTGCGGCGCCATAGACCGGACTAGGCGACGCCTCCAGCACAACCTCTCACGCGAGCGCGCGATTGGTGCGTGCAGATGATGACACAGCCTAGCGGGCTGTCACCAATTGACCCCTACGGTACTAGGCGGGAAGGCCACAGGGCAAAGCACTGGGCCGTGAGCCTCGGGGGCTTCGCCGTCGTCCCGCGGTTCCACGGAGCGCCGGCGGGGTCGCACCCCACCCGCCCCGTCCGTCCCGCCCGACTCACCGGGTCCACCTCTTGCTCGGCCGACCGGGCGGATCACCGGTCCCGGAGCGCAACCGACTCCTGGTGCCGCCGTTAACCAGGGCATGTTCCAGATCACCTCGCGCGCCATGGTCCTCGGCGCCGTCGCCCTTCTGTCGGCCGTCTCGGCGCCCGCCACCGCGTACGCCCACGGCCGCCTCCCCTTCCCTGGTGACCGGCTCGTCGTCACCGTGCGCCACACGGGGCCCGCGGACGGAACGTATGTCCTGCGCTGCCACCCGGGCAGTGGCAGCCACCCGGACCCGGCTCGTGCGTGCCAGGCACTGGACCAGCGGACCGTCTGGGGCCGGGACCCGTTCGCCAAGGTGCCGCCCCGCAGCCTGTGCACGCTGGAGTACGGCGGTCCGGCCACCGCGCGCGTCACCGGCATCTGGGCCGGCCGGCCGGTCGACGCCCGGTACAACCGCAGCAACGGCTGCCAGATCGCCCGCTGGGACAATCTCGTCCCGCTGCTGCCGGACGTGCGCTCGCAGACCCCGTCCCGCAGGGCCACCATCGGCGCGGGGTGGCGCCACGGGTGATATGCCGCTTCCGCGCGCCGGCCTGCCCAGTCACAGGTTCTGCGTCACTTCCGCGTGCGACCTCCCTCTCATCCGGCGCCCGGGGCCGGGCCACTGCCCGTAGACTCCCTCGCGTGACACGCAGCGGGCCGATTGGCAAGATGGCCCCGCGGTCGGCAAGGTGCGGTAACAGGGAGGAAGCGTCTCGTGAGCAGCAGGCCATCCCGAGGCGCTGCTCGCCTCGCTGCCATACTTGACGCGCTTCCCGACGCATTGGTGCTGGTCAACGCCAACGGAACCGTCGTCAACGCCAACACCATCGCCCTCGAGGCCTTCGAAGCGCCCGGAACCGCCCTGGTGGGCCGCGGCCTTCTGGATCTTCTGCCTCACTTCGACTCGCGGCTGATCCCCGGGTCGATGCGGCGGCCGGACTCCACCGACTCCAGCGGGCGCACCAAGCCGACGCGGATGACGGCCCGCCGGACGGACGGCAGCGAGTTCCCGGTCGAGGTCACCAGCGCCCACCTCGAGGACGGCAGGCAGGCGTACGACGGCTCCGGCTACACCGGCGACGAGCTGCTGATGCTCGTCGTCCGCGATCTGTCGGGCACCGTCGACACAGAGGCCGAACTCGCCCGCTCCCAGCGCCAGACCGAGATGATCCTCCGGGCCGCGGCCGAGGGCGTGGTGGGCACGGACACCGACGGGCGGATCGTGCTGGTCAACCCCGCCGCCGCCCAGATACTCGGCTACCGCGCCAGTGACCTGGGCGGCAAGGAGCTGCACACCCTCGTACTGCACTCCCGCGAGGACGGCGCCCCGTTCCCGTACTCGGAATCCCCGCTGCACGACACCCTGCGCTCCGGGCGCAAGCACCGGGTGCGCGGTCAGGTGCTGTGGTCCAAGGCCGGGCACCAGGTGCCGGTCGACCTGACGACCGCGCCCGTGCGCGACGGGGAGCAGCTCGTCGGCGCCGTGCTGACGTTCACGGACCGGCGCCCGCTCGAGTCGCTCACCGCGGAG
Source organism: Streptomyces sp. NPDC047022 (assembly GCF_040644155.1). Classification (NCBI taxonomy): domain Bacteria; kingdom Bacillati; phylum Actinomycetota; class Actinomycetes; order Kitasatosporales; family Streptomycetaceae; genus Streptomyces; species Streptomyces sp. NPDC047022. Next base: position 68,593 of record NZ_JBEYVV010000026.1, read on the forward strand.
CGGGACGATGCCGTGAAGCGGCATGAGGACGAGCTGGCACGGCTCGCCGAGGAGCACGGGCAGGAGCTGGAACGGCTCGGCGAGAAGCACAGCGCGGAACTCGACGGGCTGCACGAGAAGCACACGGAGGAGCTCGCGGCCGGTGACGAGCGCTACGCCGCGCTCGGGGAACGCGAGAAGGACCGCTACGAGGCGCTGGCCGCCCGGCACGACCAACTGCTCGCGATGCTCGGCCAGTCCCTGCGCGGCCCCATCGAGGAGCTGCGCGGTGAGCTGGCCAAGCTGGCGGCGGACGACGCCGGCCAGCTGTGGCCCGAGGCCAACCAGGTGCTCCATCACCTCGCGGCCGGTTACTCCCGCATCACGACCCTCGTGAACAACGTCCTCGGCTACCAGCGGCTGGACTCCGGCGCCGACGAGCTCGTACGGACCGCCGTGATGCTCGACGCGGTCGTCGCCGCCGGTGTCGAGGGCGCCATCGAACTCATTGGCCCCGGCCGTGTGCAGTTCGCCGTGCACGCCCCGCCCATCGAGGCCGAGGTCGACCCGCGGCGCCTCGCGCAGGCGCTCGCGCATCTCGTCGCGGACGTGGCGGGCGTCGATGCCACGGGCAACGCGCCCGTCACGGCGGGCGGTTACATGGACAACACCGTCGTCGTGGCGGCAGCCCAGCGAGGCGAGGTCGTCCGGATCGAGGTACGCGGCCCGTACGCCGGGGGAGACCCGGTGCACCAGCCGATCGTCGGCGGCATCGTGCGTGCGCACGGCGGTGTGCTGCAGACGCACGAGGTTCCGGGCATGAGCGGCAACGCATACGTGCTCGAGGTGCCGATCGGAGGCGGTGCGGGTGCCATGGCTGCGCCCGCGGTCGCAGTGGCCTCGGACCGGCCCGGCGCCGAGCTCGCTCCGATCGAGAACGCACCGGTCGAGCAGGCCGCCCCCAAGCAGCAGAGCGGCGGGCGCCGCCGGGCCCGACGGTCGTCCGTCGACGCCTTCCTGGAGAGCGAGGTCGGCGCCTCCGCGCCCGCCCCCGCGCCCGCATCCGACACGGCGGCAGCGGCACCCACCGGACGGCGCAGGCGACGCTCGGCCGAGGAGCCCGCCGCCGGTACACCCGCCCTCACGGCGGCCGCCCCGGGTGACGGTGCCCCGGAAGCCCCGGCGTCCGGTGGCACGGGACGGCGGCGCGGACGCCCGAGCCCGGCCGAGAACGGTGCCGAAGCCGTTGCCGAGGGTGCGGTCACGACCGCCGCCGAGCACGCCGCCGGGGCCCCGGCGGCCGGGCTGGGGGAGACCGTGCCGCCCGGGGGTGTCCCCGTCGCCCCCACCGGCCGACGCGCGCGCCGCAACGCCGAGCCTCAGGCCCTGCCGCCGGCGCTGCCCGCGGCCTCCGCCACCCAGCCCTCGGACGACGACACCGGCGGCGATCCGGCCGCCGACACCGATGCCACGCCGACCGGGCGCCGCCGGCGTGCCCTGGCCGCCGCGAACGAGCGCGCCGCCGCCGCGGATTCCGCTCCCCGTACGGTGTTCGCGCTGCCGCCCGCCGAAGCGGATCGCGTGCCGGAACGGAGCATCCCCGCCCCCGGCCAGGCCGTCGAGGGCCGCCACGACCCAGCCCCGCACGACCGAGCCGAGGACCACACCCCGCCGCAGCCGCACCCGGTGCCGGCCACCGCGTCGGTGCCGCCCCAGGGTGCGCCCGCGCGGAAGGCCTCGCAGCCCGTGCCCGCACAAGGCGTGCCCGGCCTCGCCACGGCCGCTCAGGCCGTTCCGCCGCAGGGGCTCAGGCCTCAGAACACGCCGGGAGGCCAGGGAGGATCCGGGCAGCCACTGCCGGTGCCCGCCACCGTGCCGCCCCAGCCCCTGCCCCGGCAGCCCGTCGCCGCCCCGGGGACCATGACGCAGCCGCAGCCGGTGCCCGCGCAGGGGACCCCCGCGGGCGGCGTACCTGCCGCGGCCACCCCCGCCACCGGCACTCCGGTGCCCCCGGGGGCCTGGCCCGCCTCCGCGGACACCCCCGGAACCGGGACGCCCATACCGCAGCAGTCCACTCGGCAGTCCACTCCTTCCGCGGGCACCCCGCTGCCTCCGGAACGGGGTGCCGCACCAGGGGCTCCCCGGCCGGGTACCGCCAAGCCTCGGGCCGCCCAGCCGCTGCCCGCCGAGGCGAGCGCGCCCGTCGACCCGAACTCGACACAGGGACGGGCGTTCAGCGTGCGGACGCTCGGGCAGGGCGTGCCCTTCGCACGTCAGAGCGCGCAGCCGGGGGCCGTCCAGCCCCGCCCTCAGTCGGCCACGCCTCCCCCGCATCAGCCGAGCGCTTCGGGTCGCCGCCGCAAGCTGGGCACACCGCCCGAGCCCACGGGCCAGCACCCCGAGACGACGGCCCGCCCGCATCCGCAGGCCACGGTCGCTACGGCGGCCTCGGCGGCCACGCCGGCTCCGCTCCCGGCGCAGCCCTCGCTGGCCGGAAAGTCGCGTCTGACCGGAGCCACCGAGGGCGCCGGCCGGTCGTACGCCATAGGGGCCCCCGACGAGAACGCCGCCGAAGGCCCCGAGCCGCTCGACGGACCCGGCGGGGCCATCGAGGTCGCCGACCGGCCCCAGGCCCAGCCGATGGACGACGAGCTGCCCCCGGAGCCGCTGGACAATCCGCGGCGGCTGCTCGTGTGGCCGGAGCCGGATGCCACGACCCAGCAGGCGCTCAGCGACCGCGGCTACCGGCCCGTCGTCGTCAACTCCCGTGAGGAGATCAGCGCGCAGATCGCCGCCTTCCCGGCCGCGCTCTTCGTGGACCCGCTCACCGGCCCGATCACACGGACCGCTCTGCAGTCGCTGCGCCAGGCGGCGGTGGCCGCCGAGGTGCCCGTACTGGTCACGGCGGGACTCGGACAGGCGACGCGCGAGGCGGCGTACGGCGCCGACCCGGCCGTGCTCCTGAAGGCGCTCGCGCCGCGCGACTCCGAGCAGCATCCGCCGCGTGTCCTGCTCATCGAGGAGCACGCGGAGATCGCACTGGCGCTCACGGCGGCGCTGGAGCGGCGCGGTATGCAGGTCGCTCGGGCGGCTTCGGACGCGGACGCGGTCACGCTGGCGGCGCAGATGCGGCCGAACCTGGTGGTGATGGACCTGATGCAGGTGCACCGCCGTCAGGCCGGAGTCGTCGACTGGCTGCGTGCCAACAAGCTGCTCGACCGCACCCCGCTCGTGGTCTACACGACCGCCGTCGACCAGGCGGAGCTGCCGCGGCTGGTCTCGGGGGAGACGGTCCTGTTCCTGGCGGAGCGCTCGACGAGCGACGAGGTCCAGGAGCGGATCGTGGATCTGCTGGCGCGGATCGGCACCAACTGAGCGCCCTTTGGAAGGGACGTATAACACAAGGGGTGCTGTTTCACGTGAAACAGCACCCCTTCTCTGATCTCTCCGTGTCCGCGCGCAGCCCTGGCGCCGCGACGAGGGGCAACCGGCCCTAGATGTGCGTGACGTCCAGTTCACCAGCGGCGTACTGCCGGCGCAGGACCTTCTTGTCGAACTTGCCGACGCTCGTCTTGGGCACCGACTCGACGACGGTCCAGCGCTCGGGGAGCTGCCACCTGGCGATCCTGGCCTCCTCTTCGAGGAAGGAGCGCAGGGTGGCGAAGTCGGCGGTGGCGCCCGCCTTCAGCACGACGGTCGCGAGCGGGCGTTCGCCCCACTTGTCGTCCGGAACGGCGACCACGGCCGCCTCGGCGACGTCCGGGTGGGACATCAGAGCGTTCTCCAGATCCACCGAGGAGATCCACTCGCCGCCCGACTTGATGACGTCCTTGGCCCGGTCGGTGAGGGTGAGGAAGCCATCGGGGCTGATGGTGCCGACGTCACCGGTCTTGAGCCAGCCGTCCTCGCTGAACTTGTCGGCCGGGCGCAGGGGTTCGGCGTCGGGGCCGTTGTAGTACGCCCCTGCGATCCATGGGCCGCGCACCTCCAGCTCGCCCGCGGACTCGCCGTCCCAGGGCAGCCGTGCGCCGTCGGGACCGGTGAGGCGGGCCTCTACGCCCGCGGGGAAGCGCCCCTGGGTGAGCCGGTAGGCGAACTCCTCCTCTGTGCCGACGGCGTGGGCCGGGGGACGGGAGACCGTGCCCAGCGGGGAGGTCTCCGTCATGCCCCAGGCGTGGCAGACCCGCATGCCGAGCCGGTCGAAGGCCGTCATGAGGGAGGGCGGGCAGGCCGAGCCCCCGATGGTGACCTGGCCGAGGGTCGAGACGTCGCGGGGCCTGGCGGTCAGCTCGGCGAGCAGGCCCTGCCAGATGGTGGGGACGGCGGCGGCATGCGTGGGCCGCTCGCTCTCGATCATCTCGGCGAGCGGGGCGGGCTGCAGGAAGCGGTCCGGCATCAGCATGTTCACGCCGGTCATAAAGGTCGCGTGCGGCAGCCCCCACGCGTTGACGTGGAACTGCGGGACGACGACGAGCGAGGTGTCCTGGTCCGTCAGGCCCATGGACTGCGTCATATTGACCTGCATGGAGTGCAGGTAGATCGAGCGGTGGCTGTACACCACGCCCTTGGGGTCGCCCGTGGTGCCGGAGGTGTAGCACATGGCGGCGGCCCGGCGTTCGTCGAGCTCCGGCCAGTCGAAGGCCGTGGGCTTGCCCGCGATCAGTTCCTCGTACTCGTGGACCTGTGCGCGCGTGCCGTCGAGGAGGGCACGGTCGCCGGGGCCCGAGACGACGATGTGCTCGACCGTCGGCAGCTGCGGCAGCAGCGGCGCGAGCAGCGGGAGCAGCGAGCCGTTGACGATGACGACCTTGTCGGCGGCGTGGTTGACGATCCACACCAGTTGCTCGGCGGGCAGGCGGAGGTTCAGCGTGTGCAGGACGGCGCCCATGGACGGCACGGCGAAGTACGTCTCGACGTGCTCGGCGTTGTTCCACATGAGCGTCGCGACCCGGTCGTCACCGCGGACACCGAGGTCGTCCCGCAAGGCATGCGCGAGCTGGGCCGCGCGGGCTCCCGCCTCGGCGAAGCTGCGGCGCTGCGGCTCGCCCTCTCCCGTCCAGGTGGAGATCCTGGACGACCCGTGCACCCGCATGCCATGCAGGAGGATGCGGGTGACGGTCAGCGGTACATCCTGCATGGTGCTCAGCACGGCATCCTCCGGAGCGACATGTTCCTACGCGTGGGTAGAGGGCTCCGCTGATTCTGCGCACATACCAAGTGGTATGTCACTAGGGCCGGGCATGATCGATCCCACATCGGGTCCCCCGGGGCCCCTGCGGGCTCAGCGCACCGGCTCCAGCTCGGGATCCTCCCGGAGCTTGCCCAGGGCCCGCGAGACCGCCGACTTGACCGTGCCTATGGAGACGCCGAGCACCTGTGCCGTCTGGGCCTCGCTCAGGTCCTCGTAATACCGCAGGACCACCATCGCCCGCTGGCGTGCGGGCAGCTTCATGATCGCCCGCCACATGGCGTCGTGCAGCGCCTGCGCCTCGGCCGGGTCCCCGGCGGGCAGCTCCTCCGGCTCGGGCAGTTCGTCGCACACGTACTCGTCGACCTTGCGCTTGCGCCACTGCGACGTCCGTGTGTTCACCAGAGCCCGGCGTACATAGCCGTCGAGCGCGCGGTGGTCCTCGATCCGGTCCCAGGCGACGTACGTCTTCGTCAGCGCGGTCTGCAGCAGGTCCTCCGCGTCGCTCGGGTTCGCGGTCAGCGACCGGGCGGTCCGCAGCAGCACTGGCTGACGGTCCCTCATGTACGAGGCGAACGACGGGTAGGTAAGGGTCTGCCTCGCTGGTGCAGCGGCGTTCGATGCGCTGGTGCAGACGGGTGTGGTCATGGCTCCACGCTAGGTTCGCCCCCCGCCCGCGCGGATCGGCCGCAGGTCCCGAAGCAGCATCCCCCTCAGGTTGTATGCGAGGGGCTGACCCCACCTCCTGAAGGTGGACGAGGCCGCCCCCACCCCCTGAGGGTCGGAGGAACGCCGCACAGCCCACCGGCCGGTAACACACCGGCCTTGGCCCGGCGGCCGGCCGGCCGCCGTCAGCCGTCAGCCGTCAGGACGAGCCCGGAGGTAGGGACGCCGGTCCCCGCGGTGACCAGGGTGCGAGCGGCGCCCGGCACCTGGTTGACCGCGGTGCCGCGCAGTTGCCGTACGGCCTCCGCGATCCCGTTCATCCCGTGCAGATACGCCTCGCCCAGCTGCCCCCCGTGGGTGTTCAGCGGCAGCCTCCGAGCGGCCACGAAGTCCGCGCCCCCGCCCGGCTCACAGAACCCGAACTCCTCCAGCTGCATCAGCACGAACGGGGTGAAGTGGTCGTAGAGGATGCCCACATCGATGTCCCCGGGCCCCATCCCCGACGTCCGCCACAGCTGGCGCGCCACCACGCCCATCTCCGGCAGTCCGGTCAGGTCGTCCCGGTAGAAGCTGGTCATCTGCTCCTGGGCGCGTCCGGCGCCCTGGGCGGCGGCCGTGATCACGGCGGGCGGGTGCGGCAGGTCGCGTGCCCGCTCCACCGAGGTGACCACCAGCGCCTGGGCGCCGTCCGTCTCCTGGCAGCAGTCGAGCAGCCGCAGCGGCTCCACGATCCAGCGCGAGGCGGCGTGGTCGGCGAGCGTGATGGGCCTGCCGTGGAAGTACGCCGCCGGGTTCGTCGCCGCGTACGTGCGGTCCACGACGGCCACCTGGCCGAACGCCTCAGAGGTCAGGCCGTAGGTGTGCAGATAGCGCTGGGCCGCCATCGCCACCCAGGACGCGGGGGTGAGCAGCCCGAACGGCAGCGACCAGCCCATCGCCGTACCCTCCGCCGACGGCTCGCGCCGCTGCACACCGGAGCCGAAACGGCGGCCAGAGCGTTCATTGAACGCGCGGTAGCAGACCACGACCTCGGCCACCCCGGTCGCCACCGCGAGCGCGGCCTGCTGGACCGTCGCGCAGGCCGCTCCGCCCCCGTAGTGGATCCGGGAGAAGAAGGACAGCTCGCCCATGCCGGCCGCCTGCGCCACGGTGATCTCGGGATTGTTGTCCATCGTGAACGTGACCATGCCGTCCACGTCGGCGGGCGTGAGCCCCGCGTCGTCCAGCGCCGCCCGCACCGCCTCCACGGCCAGGCGCAGCTCGCTGCGCCCCGACTCCTTGGAGAACTCGGTGGCCCCGATCCCGACGACCGCCGCCCGCCCGCCCAGGGCGTCCCTCGTCCGGGCGCTCATCGGGCATCGCCTCCAGGGACCCCGACCGTGATCGTGACCGTGCCGGTGACATGCCGCCCGACGCCGTTCACCCCGACCACCCGCACCGTCGCCGTGTTCCCGTCGACCGCCTCGACCGTGCCGGTCAACACCATCATGTCGCCGGGGTGGTTGGGTGCGCCGAGGCGTATGGCCACCTTGCGCAGAGTCGCGTCCGGGCCGAAGTGGTCCGTGACATAGCGCCCGACCAGGCCGTTGGTCGTCAGAATGTTCATGAAGATGTCGGGAGAGCCCTTGGCGCGGGCGAGGTCCGCGTCATGGTGCACGTCCTGGTAGTCCCGGGACGCGATGGCCCCGGCCACGATCAGCGTGCGGGTGATCTCGATCTCCAGCGGCGGGAGCTGGTCCCCTGCCCGCACCGCCCCGGTGTCCGCGGCGTTCCCGGGCTCCGCGGGGTTCCCGGTGAGGTCCATGTCAGCCTCCGTCCCCGGCCCGGAACACCGGAAGCTCCAGCTCGTCGTCGTACCGCTCGAACGTGAGGCGTACGGGCATCCCGATGCGCACCTTGTCGTACGGCACCCCGATCACGTTGCTGACGATCCGCACCCCTTCCGCCAGCTCGATCACGCCGACCGCGTACGGGGGGTCGAAGGCGGGGAAGGGCGGGTGGTGCATGACGACGTACGAGTAGACCGTGCCCTCGCCGCTCGCCTCGACCGTGTCCCACTCCAGGCAGCCGCAGGCGTTGCACCCCGGCAGCCAGGGGAAACGCAGGGTTCCGCAGCCGGCGCACCGCTGTATCAGCAGACGGTGGCGGGCCACGCCCTCCCAGAACCCGGCATTGTCCCGGTTGATCACGGGGCGGGGCCTTCTGCCGCCGGACTTCGCGTGATCGGGGGCGTACTTGAGGATCCGGAAGCGGTGGGTCCCCACCAGCTCGCCGTCCACGCGTACGTCCATGCGCGTCGTCACGAAGTACCCGGTGCCGAGCTTCGTACGCTTCCGGTCCGACACCGACTCGATCACCGCGTCGAACCCGACCTCGTCCCCGGGCCGCAGCGGGCGCAGATACTCCTGCTCGCAGTCGGTGGCGACGACCGCGGTGCATCCGGCGCCGTCGAGGAGTGTGAGCAGCTCGTCGTACGCCTCCGCGCGCCCTCCCGTGTGGCCCGAGAGCCCGCCCATCGTCCACACCTGGAGCATGGTGGGCGGGGCGATCGCGTCCGGGCCGGTGTACGCGGGGCTGGTGTCGCCCATCGCCTCGCACCAGTGACGGATCATCGGCGCGTTGACGTGGTCCTTGCCGATCCCCCCGGCCGCGGCCGGGCGTCCCTCGTACGCCTTCAGACGCGCGGCGAACTCCTCCGTCATCGCCGTCTCCGTCTCCATCACCGCCCCCTCCTCCGCATCCCGCCGAACGTCTGCCGACCGTCTGGCAGTTCCTGAATGTCCGTCAGATTCGGTGCCTCTGTCAAGGCCCGGAAAACGTCTGTGCGGCGGTACCGAAGTACCGCCGCACGGACGTGTGATGACCCTGGGAAGCACTCACCGCAGACATTCAGGGCCGGAGACGGCGCACCGGCCCCGTGCTCACCACAGGTGAGTGAAGTTGACGAACACGGTCTCGTTCCTCTGGTCGATGGCCGTGAACGCCGAGCGGTTCACCTGGGCGGTGTTGCTCCGGTTCGAGGCGCCGTAGCCCACCGCCTGCTGCTGCGTGGTGGAGGAATTCCCGCTGTTGTCGTGCCCGACCCCGCTGCCGGTGATGCTCGCGGACGCCGCGTTCGATCCGTCGTCCGCGAGCGCGCCGTTGTCCGCCGTGGCGACGCCCGTGAAGAGGGCGGCGGTGAGAGGCAGGGCCGCGACAGCGGCGAGGACGCGGGCGGTACGGATGGTTGCCATGTGTTTCCTCCAGAACGGTGCCTTCCGGCCCGGTCGCCGGACTGAACGCACGTGAAGTGGGTCTGGATCCAAGGCAGTTGGCCAACCACCTCGGACGATGCGCGACGTCGCGACTTCAGGGTTGCCCAGCGGATCGCCGCCGAACCACTCCGGAAGCCGTGATTCGCCCTGAAGCGTGAGCAAATATCGATAAACCCCTTTCGGCATATTTCACCGTCGGCCGCCATGCCGGAGCCACCCGACAGGGGGCCCTCTCACGGACCGGAAGACCGGCAGGGGCCGCATTCAAGATCCATCGAGAACGGCCTTCCTTTTTTCGAACGTACGTACGAACATGGATCCATGGCCACCACCGACCGGCAGGCCACCACCCTGGCCCTGGCCCACGCCCTGTCCGCCGCGGAGCGGGGACTGGCGGTGATCCCGCTGTCCCGGACGAAGCTGCCCGCCCTGCGCTCCCCCCACCATGACGACCCGGATCCGACGGCCCAGGCATGCCATGGCGCCTGCGGTCGCTTCGGGCACGGGGTGTACGACGCTTCCACCGACCCCCGCCGTATCCGCGAACTGTTCGCAGCCGCACCCTGGGCCACCGGCTACGGCATCGCCTGCGGTCTGCGCCCCCACCATCTGATCGGCGTCGACCTCGACACCAAGTCCGGCACCGACTCCTCGGCGGCCCTGCGCGAACTCGCGCTGCGCCATCTGTTCACCATCCCCGAGACGGTGGTCGTGCTGACCCCGAGCGGCGGACGCCATCTATGGCTGAGCGGTCCGCCCGATGTCGTGGTCCCCAACTCCGCGAGCCGACTGGCCCCCGGCATCGACATCCGGGGGGCAGGCGGCTATCTCGTCGGCCCTGGATCACGCACGGCTCACGGGCTCTACGGCATGGCGCCCGGTACCGCCCATCTGGCGCCCGCTCCCTGCCCACCCGCCCTGCTGCGCCTGCTCGTGCCCCCGCCGCCGAGCATCCGCCGTCCCACGCCCCCGGCGGCCGGAGGGCACGGCCAGGGCCTGGTCCAGTTCGTCCTCTCCGCGCACCAGGGCCAGCGCAACACCCGCCTCTTCTGGGCCGCCTGCCGTGCGTACGAGAACGGCATCGGCCTTGAGCTGGCCCCCGCACTGACCGAGGCGGCCGTCCGCACCGGCCTCACCCACCACGAGGCCCGCTCGACGCTCGCCTCTGCGGCACGGATGACGGGCCGCCGGCCCTGACGGACCGTCGTTGATGATCTGTCGAAATGCTGTTGACCACCTGTCAAACTCGCGCGTCATGAGGGGGGTTTACTAGGCAGCGGTGTCCGCCCACGCGGACACGACGCGGGGCCGCAACCCCGCGCAGGATCTACAGGCCGGATTCGATCCGCGGCCTTTTCCGCTGACAAGGAGCACGACCATGTTGAAGAAATCACTGGTGGCGGTACTGAGCGCTACCACCCTCGCGATAGGAGCGCTCGGGCTGAGCGCCGAGTCCGCGTCGGCGGCTTCCACGTGGAAGCTGAAGGCCACATGCAGCTCGGTCAACATACGAGCGAATTCCAACACCAGCGCGAAGATCAATGGCGTCGCTTACAAGGGCGACACCATGTACGGCACAAAGGTGGACTACAAGGGCTACAAGGACATCAAGGTCGACAAGGCCTGGATCTACGGCAAGGTGGTCCGCAAGGACCACAAGGTGATCTACGGCTGGTCCGCGCTCAAGTGCTTCAACCCCTACGAGCAGTAGGCGAACACGAACGGTAGGAAAAGCACGAGCGGCTGGAAAGCCCGCGACGAAGGCACTGCTCCCGCTCGACGCGCCGGCATCGCGCAGCACAACGGCCCCTGACCGCTTCACCTGATCAGAGGCCGTCGACCTGGCGGTGGGCGCACGAGTGCCATGGCGGACCCGTCATCGTCGTCGCCGTGCCCGCCGCGCGCCCCTGGCTCATGATCGTGTCCTCTGAGCCAGGAGTCCGCTGCCACGGCTGCTTGATCAGCCCTGCCGACGCCGCCCGGCCTCTTCAAGAGCGTCGACCTTGCGGTATGTCCGCCCTGGTCAGGTCGCCATTCGCGGCTGACCCCGGGATCCCTGGCCCACACATGGCCCACGGCTGCCGGAGAAGGGTGACCAAGTCCCCGTCCGTACCAGTCCGATAGACCGACGTTTGATCTTCCGGCGCGTCTGCCGCGCGGCTCGCCCGGCGTGGCGAAAAGCTGATCAGAAGGGCCCCGAGAGCGGGAATCCTCGTTCGCTTTTTCGCCTCTCCGAAGGAGTCACGCAACATGAGCGCTGAGAACCGCACCCGGACCGGCATGGGGCCGTTGCCCAGGCAGTGGCGCGCCGGCGGTGCCGCGGCGTCGCTGGCCGTCGTGGTGCTTGGTTTCGCCGAACCCGCGCTTGCGGCCCCACCGAGCTCACCGTCGGCACCCACGACCTCGGTGCGTGCCGTCGGCGGCAATGACTGCCGGCGGGCCGCGAGCCGTCTCGGGGCCTTCGGCCCCGGAAGCCACGACAAGTGCGGAGTCGGACCGACCGGGCCAAGAGGTGCGACCGGACCAACGGGACCCACCGGCGCGACAGGTGCCACCGGACCAGCGGGACCGGGAGGTACCGAACCGGTCTTCGGCCAGTTCCTCGGGACCCAGATCGTGCACTCCGCGACGCTTACATGTGAAAGCACCATCACGACCCAGAACACCACTCAGTGCACTCAGCCACTCCTCAACGGTCTCTCCATTCTGGCCGGATCTGCCGAGGAGACTGCCATCTGTAATGCCATCACCGGTATGGGCGTCGCGAGCACGATGGCACTCGGCATGGCCCCGACTCCCTACGCCATCTGGAACGGCACGACATGGGCGCTCGGCTCGGCCTCCGTCACTCAGCTGTTTCAGATCACCTGCAATCGTTGAGCAGCGTGCCGGCAGTACACCGGGTGCCGCGCCGTCAGAGCTCGGCGCGGCCCGCGGGACACAGGCGAGGAACGGTGAGGAAGGCTGAACGCTCGCCGGGAGGGTGTACCGGGGATGTGTCATCGCCTTGCGGGCCTGTCGCACGATGAGCTGTGCCGCTTGGGCGTATTTGCTGCTGTGCCTGGGTGAGGAGGACTTGCGGCTCACTTGGAGAGGCGGGGGAGGCGGCTTTGCTCCCAGTGTCCGGGAAACGCACGAGGGCTGTCTGTGCTCCGGCGGTCCCTGCACTTCAAGGAAAGCCATGCGACACACCACACTGTCCGGCATCGCCGTCCTGGCCATGCTGGTGGTCAACGGCGTGAGTGCGGTAGCGGCCGTCGCGGAAAGAGGAAACGGAAGCCGGATTTCGGTGCCGTGCGACACCGCGGCCCTGATCAACGCGATCGCGACGGCGCCAGCGGGATCCACGCTCGTCCTCGCCCGCCACTGCACCTACCACCTGACCACCGCCTACAGCGGCGACGACGGACTGCCCCCCATCGACGAGCAACTCACCATCGAGGGCCGCGACTCCACCATCGTCCGCGACGGACCGACAGCGGGCGTCTTCCGCATCTTCCACGTCACCTCCACCGGTGACCTCCGGCTCGACGACCTCACGATCCGCGGCGGCAACGCACCCGATGACGGAGGAGGCATCCTCGTCGACGCCCCAGGCATGCTGAAGCTCGACAAGGCCACCCTCGACAACAACACCGCCGGCCTCGAGGGAGGCGGCGTCGCTGTCAAGCAAGGAGCCACCGCGTACATCACCCGCAGCGAGTTCACCTTCAACAACGCGGACAACAGGGGCGGGGGCCTGCAGTCGGACGGCACCGTCACCACCGACGGCGTCGTGTTCTCCCGCAACTTCGCCGGCAATCACGGCGGTGGCATCGACCACGACAGTGGTGACGCCGTCTACCGCAACACCACCCTCAAGAACAACACCACGGGTCTCGACGCCGGCGGGATCGACATCGACAAGGGGACCGTCCAGTTCATCAACGGCAAGATCCTCAACAACACCACCACCGGCCGGGTCGGCGGCGGGATCTGGAATAACGCCTCGCTGACGCTCATCAAGACCCAGGTCTCCGGCAACGTCGTCGGAGCCAGCAACGGCAACGGCGGCGGCATCTTCAACTTCGGCACCCTGGTGCTGCGGGACAGCAAGGTCGACAGCAACAGTGCGAACGGTTCCGGCCCTTCACAGGCCGGCGGCATCTACAACCAAGGCGGTGCGGTGACGCTCGATCACACTGAGGTGAACAACAACGCCTCCACCACGGCACCGGGCGGCGTGTGGACCAACACCCAGTTCACCGTGAACCAGTCCCGGATCCGGAACAACATCCCCACCAACTGCGACGGCAGCCCCGTCATCGTCACCGGCTGCGTCGGCTGACCCGACACGAACCAAAGCCGGGGGGCTGTCGGGGTGGCGGGATCTGAACCCACGACCTCTTCGTCCCGTGTATGCGGAAGGGGTGCCGCTCTGGAGAGGGGCACCCCTTCTGACCTGCAAGTTTCTGACGTGCGAAGCGGTGGGTGTGGGATTTGAACCCACGGTGACTCGCGCCACGACGGTTTTCAAGACCGCCTGGCCTTCACTCGTCAGACAATCCCTGACCTGCCTCTTTCCCCAAGACGTCTGCCTTGGGAGCGGCGCTCTGGCCAGAGGATGGCCGCAGGGCGGCCTGAAGACTGTTCCGATGCCGCTGACCGCCCGCCTGTCGGGCTGTGTCCCAGCAGACTGACGAAGAAGGGGGCCCATGGCTCATCGCCCGCGCCCCAGCCACCAGCGCGCCCGCCGGCAGATCGAGCGGCACCACCTGCGGACAGGTGGTCACCTGGTCTCGCGCACGACCGGGGACATCAGGTTTCGCAGGCGGCGACGACCCAGCCCTTGACGCCGTGCCAGGTCGCGGGGTACCAGACGTTCTCGGTGGCGCCGCACGCCGTGTACGTTCCCCCAAAGACATAGCCGATGTCGGTCATGCTGAGGACCGTGCCCTTGGGGATGACTCCCAGCGCCGTCGACGAAGTGGTGGGCTTCGCCCTGAGCGTCACCGACTGCAGGAACCGCGTGGGGACCTGAGCAGCCTGCGCTGCCGTCGCGAATGGCAGTCCGCCCACCACCACGGCGGCCGCCGTGGCAGCCACCGCCATAAGCTTTTTCACTCGCACAACTCTCCCCGTTCTGCACGCCTCAGCACTCCGGAACAGGAACAGCGCGCTCCCCCGACCGAGGCTCATGATCATCAAGAGCTTGACCCTACAGCCGCGTTGATCACTTATCGCACATGTTTTCCTCGCGCTTTGCGGTTCACTTGCCAGACTTGTGAACCGGGCTTACCGAGGTAGAACAAGCCGTACCGCAGCCGCGTTCCGGCCGCGAAGCGCCAAGAGCTTCCAACGAGTCGCCACCCACGTCAGCGACGCAGGGGCCAGCCAGCAGGCGTCCGCACGGGTCCTGCGCGGAGGCCCTCAGACCCACTCCACCTCGGAGACGATGCGTGAGGAACTTCCAGGGCCCGGCAGCGGCGTCCGAGAGGACGCCGACGGCGCTGACGGATGAGGGGCGAAGCACCGACCGCAGTCAGCGCCGCAGCCACCTCGCCCTCAGCCCCGCCAGCGCCCCTCACCCCCGGTGCCGGCCGATCCCCCGCCGGAGGCATTGTCGTGACCGCTGGCTGCTCTGCGCGGTGATGCCGCCGCGTTGTCGAAGCCGCCGCGCATGGAAGAGGACGAATCAGAGGTTGAGCCCTACTCCGTGGAAGAGGTTCAGTGCCTGTTGCTCGAAGCCAACAAGCGCCGGAACCGCGCCCGGTGGATGTTGGCACTGGCCCTCGGATTGCGGCAGGGCGAAACGCTCGGACTGTGCTGCAACCGGAGCACTCACCACGATCGCTAGCCCTTCCCTCGCCCTCGTCCCGGGGTGATCGCCACACCCACCGGCTCACTGCCGACGGTGATGGTGTCCACGACCGTGTTGGTCCTGGTGTCGATCACAGACACGGTGCCGTCGTCGGTGTTGGTGACATAGACGCGCCTGCCATCCGGGGTGATCGCCAAACGGCGCGGCCGGGTGCCGACGGGGATGGTGGCCACGACCGTGTCGGTCCTGGTTTCGATCACCTGCACCTCGTTCGTGCCCTCGATGGTGACGTAGACATACCTGCCGTTCGGGGTGACCGCCACGCCGCCCGGCTCACTGCCGACGGGGATGGTGTCCACGACCGTGTTGGTCCTGGTGTCGATCACCGACACGGTGTCATCGCCGAAGTTGGTGACATAGGCGCGCCTGCCGTTCGGGGTGATCGCGACCGTGGTCGGGGAGCTGCCGACGGGGACGGTGGCCACGACCGTGTTGGTCCTGGTGTCGATCACAGACACAGTGTTGTCATCCTGGTTGGTGACGTAGACGAACCGGCCGTTCGGCGTGACCGCCACACCCAACGGCAAGCTGCCGACGGGGACGGTGGCCACGACCGTGTTGGTCCTGGTGTCGATCACAGACACAGTGTTCGAGTCCTCGTTGACGACGTAGGCGCGCCTGCCGTTCGGCGTGATCGCGACTGAGGCCGGGCGGTCGCCGACAGGGATGGTGTCCACGACCGTGTTGGTCCTGGTGTCGATCACCGACACATCGTTCGTGCCCTCGTTGGTGATGTAGACGAACCTGCCGTTCGGGGTGACCGCCACGCCTTCCGGCTCGTCGCCGACGGGGATGGTGTCCACGACCGTGTTGGTCCTGGTGTTGATCACCGACACGGTGTCATCGCCGAAGTTGGCGACGTAGGCGAACTGGCGTGACGAGCCCCCGGCCAGGAACGTGGCATAGGCCGGGGACGTGGCCCAGGCCTGGGACGTGGCCAGGACAGGCAGGGCCACTCCCGCCAGCATGGCCAGCCCGGCGACGCAGGCCCGCAGCCACGTCCAGGCCCAGGTCCACCGTCGTGGTCGACGTCCGTGCTTCTCGCGCCCCGGACCGCGATGGGACTCACTCTGCTTGCTCCTGCGTCGGATCACCGGCATCTCCGCCTCACGAATCGGAGCGGCCGCCGGCCACGCCGATGGCGCCGTCGACAGACCGCGGACCACTCACTGTGACCGCGGGTGAGCCTAGTAATTGGCAGGGTGATTATGGTGGTATGACACGTTTTTGACGGTTGGTCCGGTCTGCTGGACGGGGTGCTGTCCGCGGCGCGGGCCCGAGAGGCCCAGCATCCAAGGGGCACGGGTGGCTGCGATCCGCTGGCGGGTGCGTGGTCAATAGGCACCCTGCCCTCCTACCTACAGCGGCGCAGACAGCCCGTGGAACGGCTGCGTGTGTTCGTCAATGTTCGCCACCGTTGACGTCAGGCGTCGAGGTTCAGTGGGGCCTTGCCCACGGCCAGTAGGTGCGAACTGGCAGCAAGCAATTCCGGGTACGGCTCTGCCATGCGGGCCGCCTCCATAGCGGAAGCGATCAGCTCATCCGTAGGACCCTCACCCGGCTGTTGCTCGGCTGTCTTCACGAGCGACCATGCAGGCCCCTCGATCCCGAAGACCTGCACGTCAGTCAGTCCGGAGGCCACCAGCTCCGAGACCAACTCCTCAGCCCTGTGGAAGTAGGACAGGGTGAACCCTCGCACACCGTCATAGACGGCTGTCTCAAGAATCTTCGAGACGGAGTCGCGGATCCGTTCGGTGTGGAGGTGGGAGTAGGTCACGTGCTCAAAGAGCGAGGCGTAACGGTTGATCGCTGCCGCTGCGACCAGCCCACCCGGCTTCACTACGCGGTGGGCTTCCGCCAACGCCGTACGCCGATCCTCGGGGTCAGGCAGGTGGTAGAGCGGCCCGAGGAGCTGCACTACGTCGAAGCTGTCGTCCGGCTCGCGTAGATCGCGGGCGTCTCCCACGACTGCTGAGCACACGGCTGACGCGCTCTCGACATGGCGGGGTACTGGGTCCACCAGCGTGACGTCGTAGCCGTCCTTCACAAGCCATTCGGCATGAATCCCGGTCCCCCCGCCCACGTCGAGTACACGGGCTGGCGCAGGGGGCAGGAAGCGTCGGAGGAGCTCTTGCGTCCTGACCAGCTCCATCCGTCCGTCTGCCGAGCTGCGCAGACGGCTGTCTTCGTTCACTGTCTCGCCATAGAACCGCATCACGGAGGGAGCCAATTCGAGATTCGACATGCTCGCAGTATCGTGTGTACCGGTGGACCAGTCCAGCGCGCGAGGTAGAGGAAGCCATGGCTGTTCTGAAGTACGAGGAGATCGCCGAATCGCTTCGGACCCGCATCGCCGCAGGTGAATTCGCCCCTGGCGAGACCATCCCCTCCGGCCGCGACCTGGCCGAGCAGTGGGACGTGTCGCGGGCCACCGCCATCAAAGCCGTAGATGTGCTCCGCAACGACGGCGTAGTGGTGGCCAAGCAGGGGACCGGTTTCGTCGTCACGGAGACACCCGTGGCGCGCCCTGCCGGCGCCCGCCGGGCCGGGTCGGCGCGCATCTTGGGCGGGATGCCGTTCCTGCGGATCGGTACGCCCGACTGGGCCGAGCCTCCCACGCGCGTCGCCAACGCGCTTGGCCTCGCGCCCGGCGTCTTGGCGCTCCGACGCGTCCGCGTCCTTCAGCTTCCGGATGGGAGCCCCAATAGCTGCGTGGAAGCGTGGTTTCCGCCCGAGATCGGCGAGGCGGCTCCCCGCCTCGCTGACATCGCCCCGATTGCCGAGGGCACGACCCGCTACGTCCGTCGGCAGACCGGACGGTTCCCGGTCGAAGGGGTGGATGTCACCACCGTGCGCCTGGCCACCGAGGTGGAGGCGGAACGGTTGGGGGTTGCAGAAGGGAGCGCGGTCGCGGTCCTCCTCCACACGGCACACGACCAGGAAGGGCACCCGTTGGTCTGCGAAGAGGGCGTCACTCCCGCCTCGCTCTTCGAGCAGGTGGACACCTACGCGATGTAGAAAAGCACTCCATTCAGAGCTGGACCGGTCCGCCGGTCCAGCTTTTTTGATGCACCGTCAAGTGCCTTGACCTGCGGAAATGAGCCGCATTGTTCGGCAACTCCAGATTCATCGCTTGACTGGACCGGTCCACACGCTCGCTCGCATGCCGCGCGGAAGTGGCCGACAGCGGCAGCAAAGCACCGGGCGAGCATCGCTGAGAGCCTGACCATTGCCACCACGGCTCTTTGCCCGTCCGGGAAGGGGCGCCCCGACGACGAAGTGCTGCGACGGGCGCTCTATCAGTGGGGCTTCAACGCTGGACGCCACGGCCAGACGCCGCCCGAGGCAGAAGCCAAGGCGCTGACATGGGTCGAGCGGAACGCGCCGGCCGTGGTCGACCTGGACCACGCCAAACGCGTGCGCACGGTCCTGGAACACCTGGCCAAGCGCCAGGACGGCAAGCCAGCCGCCGCGAACACTTTCCGACGGCGCCGTGCGGTGCTGAGTAACTGCCTGCGTCTGGCCGTGGAACACGAGTTGTTGCCAGGGAACCCCTTGAACCGGGTGCACTGGGAGACGCCCAAGGCTGTGGAGGAACTGGACGTGCGCAGCGTCGCCACCCCGGCCCAGGCACGGGCTCTGCTGATGGCGGTACGCGCTCAAGGGCCGCGCGGCGCTCACCTGGTCGCGTTCTTCGCATGCATCTACTACGCCGCCATGCGGCCGGAGGAGGTGTCCATGCTGAGCGCCGATCAGTGCGAACTGGCCGAGGAGGGGTGGGGGCGGCTCCTGCTCTCTGGTGCACGCCCGCAGGTGGGGTCCGCTTGGACGGACGACGGGAAGCCCTATGAGGAAAGGCAGTTGAAGCACAGGGCACGCAGGGCGGTGCGTCCGGTACCCATCCCACCGGTCCTAGTTTCCATCCTGCGGGCCCACCTGGACGTGTTCGGCACCACGGCTGAAGGGCGGCTGTTCAGCGCCGTGCGAGGCGGGCCCGTCCGATCGCAGGAGTATGGCGCGGTGTGGAAGGAGGCCCGCTTACGGCGGCGCAGGTGGCTTCTCCGCTCGCTGCTATCCCATACGACCTGCGTCACGCGTGCGTGTCGTTCTGGCTCCGCTCGGGGGTGAGCCTGGCCGAGACGGCCCGCCGTGCTGGGCAGAGCGTCGCCGTGCTCCAGCGGTACTACGCCAAGGTCCTGGACGGCGAGGAAGCCAAGATGAACGCGTTGATCGAGCGGGGGTTGGCAGAGCACGATGAGGAGGCCGAGGAAGCCTGATTCCTGGCCGCAGGTTGGCCGCACGCACTGGTCAGGGGTGGGATACCGCCGAATCAGGGTGAGACAGGCTGCATGCGGAAGGGGCGCCGCCCCGGAGGGTGGCACCCCTTCTGACCTGCAAGCTTCTGACCTGCGAAGCGGTGGGTGTGGGATTTGAACCCACGGTGACTCGCGCCACGACGGTTTTCAAGACCGTTCCCTTAGGCCGCTCGGGCAACCCACCTGGCGCCCCTGCCCACCTGGGGCGGAGCGGGTACAGCGTACCGGGAACGGGCGTCGGCCGGGGGGGCATGGTCCGCACCGGGCCCACGGGCCGCGCTCCACGCGCGGCGCGGGAGTTCTCGGCTCAGGCCCCGTCGCTCCGGACGGCTCCCCACAGTGAGTGGAGAGCGCAGGCGTCCGAGGCGACGGAACAAGGGTGAAGAGGGTGAACAGGCCCGTCAGTTGTCGCCGGCGCGGGAACCCAGGGTGACCGTGGTCGTGTGGGTGGCGCCGCCACGCTGGTAGGTGATCGTGACCTGGTCGCCCGGCTTGTGGGTCCAGATCTCGCCGATCAGGGTCGGACCGCTGTCGATCACCGTGTCGTCCAGCTTGGTGATCACGTCACCCGGCTTGAGGCCCGCCTTGTCCGCGGGGCCCCCCGCCTCGACCGCGGCGGAACCGCTCGCGCCCTGATCGGTGATCTTCGCCCCGCTGGTGGTCTCGTCCAGCGACACGGAGGCGCCGATCTTCGCGTAGACCGGCTTGCCCGTGCTGATCAGCTGCTGGGCGACGTACTTCGCCTGGTTGATCGGAATCGCGAAGCCCAGGCCGATCGAGCCGGCCTGGCCGCCGGCTCCGCCCAGGCCGCTGCCGCTGCCGGACGACTGGATCGCCGAGTTGATGCCGATGACCGCGCCCTCGGCATCCAGGAGGGGGCCGCCGGAGTTGCCCGGGTTGATCGAGGCATCCGTCTGAAGGGCGCTCATGTAGGACGACTTGCTGCCGGAGCTGCCGTCGCTGGAGGCGACCGGACGGTGCTTGGCGCTGATGATGCCCGAGGTCACCGTGTTCGACAGGCCGAAAGGCGCGCCGATCGCGATCGACGAATCGCCGACGGAGATCTTGTCCGAGTCGCCGAGGGCGAGCGGCTTGAGGTCCGACGGGGCGTTCTTGAGCTTGATGACGGCGACGTCGTAGCCCTGCGCGTGGCCGATGATCTCGGCGTCGTACTTCTTGCCGTTCGGGAACGTCGCGGTGAGCTTGCCGCCGTCGACCGCGTCGGCCACGACGTGGTTGTTGGTGATGATGTGGCCCTGCTTGTCGAAGACGAAGCCCGTGCCGGTGCCGCCCTGGCCGTTCGTGCTCTCGGCCTCGATGGTCACCGTGCTGGGCAGCGCCCTGGCGGCCACGCTCGCGACCGAGCCGTTGTCGTGCTTCACATCGCCGCCGGTGGTCGCGGCGGAGACCGTCGTGGAGCCGCTGGAGTCCGTGTTCTTGGCCAGCTGGTAGCCGATCCCGCCGCCGACGCCGCCCGCGACCAGCGCGGCGACCAGGATCGCCGCGACCAGTCCGCCCCTGCCGTTCTTCGGCTTCGGGGCGGGCTGCTGGTACGAGGCACCCCAGACGCCCGCGGCACCGCCGCCGCCCGCGTAGGCGGGCATGGTCGGCGCCGGCGGCGGCCAGCCCGCCTCGGCGGCCGTGGGCGCCCCGGGCTGCTGCCCCGCGGGTACCGACGGCATCTGCGTGGTCGGCGCGCCCTCCGGGTGCGGGGCTCCGGGCCCGTAGGGTGAGTCCGATGTGTGCGGAGCGCTCCCCGCGTCCGGACCCTGGGCCCCCGCGGTCGGCGCGTGCCCTTCGGGAGCGGCGCCCGGCGCGGAAGCGGGAGCGTCCACCGGCACAGGAGGTGCAGACGGGGCCGGGGGTACTGCAGTGCCCTCGTTCTCGGTGCTCACAGCTCTTCTCCTCGTTCCACGGCTGCTGTCTTCTTGGGTCGCACGGATCGCACTCGGTCACGCTCACTCGCCCCGCATGGCGCCGGGCGTCTACAGCTACGCGTGCCCCTTTGTACGCCGTCAAGCTTTTCCCACGGGGCGTCAGAGCACCATAAGCGGCAGCTGTGGGGACCTCGTCCATCATTTATATCGGACACGCCCGAACAAACATATGCATTCCCGACACCTAGCCGATGCCGTCGCGTCGCCTCCCGACCTCACACGTTTCCCGTAACGGTGGCACCATGACGCGGTGACCCATGCACGACAGCACCCGGTCCAGGTCGTCGCCCACCGAGGCGCCTCCGAAGAGGCCCCCGAGCACACCCTGGCCGCGTACAAGAAGGCCATCGAGGACGGCGCCGACGCTCTCGAGTGCGACGTCCGGCTGACCGCGGACGGGCATCTCGTCTGTGTCCACGACCGGCGCGTCAACCGTACCTCCAATGGCCGCGGCGCGGTCTCCGCCCTGGAGCTCGCCGATCTCGCCGCCCTGGACTTCGGTTCCTGGAAGAGCCGCGACGAGGAACCGGACTGGGAGCGCCGCCCACAGGACCCCGGGGACACCTCCGTCCTCACCCTGGAGCGCCTGCTCGAACTCGTGGCCGACGCCGGGCGCCCCATCGACCTGGCCATCGAGACGAAGCATCCGACGCGCTGGGCGGGCCAGGTCGAGGAGAGGCTGCTGCTCCTGCTGAAGCGGTTCGGCCTGGACGCCCCGAAGTCCCCGGGCGCCTCCTCGGTGCGGGTCATGAGCTTCTCGGCTCGTTCGCTGCACCGGGTGCGGGCCGCGTCCCCGACGCTGCCCACGGTGTATCTGCTGCAGTTCCTCTCGCTCAGGCTGCGCGACGGACGGCTGCCCGCGGGTGTCCGGATCGCCGGGCCCTCGATGCGGATCGTGCGCAGTCACCCGGCGTACATCCAGCGGCTGAAGCAGGCCGGCCACCAGGTGCACGTGTGGACCGTGAACGAGCCGGAGGACGTGGATCTCTGCGTCGAGCTGGGCGTCGACGCCATCATCACCAACCGTCCGCGCGCCGTGCTGCGCCAGCTGGGCCGGTGAACCGCTGAGCGGTGCGTGCCCCGGCCCCTTGTCTTCTGCCACCGGGACACACCGTGAGACATGCCACAAGGACATGTCATAGGGACTGTCATCAGGGACTGCCACAGGGGCATGTCCGTGGGCCGCATCACAGCCGCGTCACAGGGCCATGCCCTAAGAACATGCCCCAGGGCGGGGATTCGGCCATACGACTACGGGGAGTGCTCCGGCGCATATGGACCGTGTCCGATCATTACGAGTGCGTCAGCACACGTACGGGGTCGGTTTCCGGTCCAATCCGATGGGGCATTCACACCGTGGCGTGGGGCGAAGGAGGTCTCGGGGGTGGCGTTGGTGGTGGCACAGGAGGTGCCCACGTCGTCGAGCATGGCCGTACCCCATGGTCCTGCGGGCGTGGGGAAGGCAAGGCATCGGATGCGCGATCAACTGCGCACGGGTGGCGTGTCGGAATCGGTCATCGACGATGCCGTACTGATCCTTTCGGAACTGCTCAGCAATGCCTGCCGGCACGGCAGGCCCCTGGGCGACGGTCTCGCGGGGGACGGGGACGTCCGGGCCGCGTGGCGCGTCGACCTCTCCGGGCGGATCACGGTCGAGGTGACGGACGGCGGCGGCCCCACACGTCCGGTGCCGGCGACCCCGTCGGTCACCGCGCGCGGCGGCCGGGGGCTGAACATCATCACGGCGCTGGCCAAGGACTGGGGTGTTCGGGACGACGTCCACGGTGAGGTCACGGTCTGGGTCGTCGTCCAGGGCGATGTCGCATCCGCGCACCGCCGCGACGATTTCGCTACGCGCGTCACAGCGCCCTCCGTGTCGCAGATGAACGGCCTGGACTTCGCGGACGCGTTCGACGACGTGGACTGAGACCGTTCCGTCCCTCCCGGGACGGGACGGCCGGAGCACCCGGGCAGGCGCCCCGGGCACCGCCACCCGCATGGCGCGCCGACAAGGACGGGTCGGCCGAAGACACCGCCACCCGCCTGGCACGACGCCCCCCTTCGGGGACGACTCGGTGCGTTGTCCACAGGATCCCGTCGACCGACTCGCCAGCGACTAGGCTCACGCCATACGAAACGAGCCGTACCCGGGAGACGACCCACGATGGCCAAGAAGCGACCCCAGACCAAGGCCAAGCGCCCGCAGCTCACGGATGCTGAGATCCCGGTCGTCGGCGCCCGCGAGCCCTGCCCCTGCGGCAGTGGCCGCCGCTACAAGGCCTGTCACGGCCGCGCCGCCTCGCACGCGGTGACCGAGCTGGTGCAGCGCCCGTTCGAGGGACTCACCGGCGAGCGCGACTGGGTGGCGCTGCGCGAACTGGTGCCGGCGGCGACCGTCGAGCTGAAGCTCAGGGGCGGACTGCCCGAGGGCATCCCGTCGGTCACGCTCGCCACGGTCCTGCCGATGGCCTGGCCGGCGCTGCGCCGCGACGACGGCTCGATCCTGCTCGGCCTGCAGAACGACACGGCGTCGGGCGACATCAGCCGGGACCTGGCGGACACCCTCGAGCGCGCTCTGGTCACCGAGCCCGGCACACCCATCCAGGGGCGCCGCGCGCCCGCCGACGGCCCGCGGCTGCAGGACCTGCTGGATCCGGAGGCCGTCTTCGAACCGGTCGTGCACAGCGGCTTCGAGTTCTGGGTCCCGGACGCCGAGAACGCGACGCCGGACGTGGCCGCCTCCCTGGAGCGGGCCAACGCGGCGGCGATCCCCACCGTGAAGCTGGGCAGCGTGGACGCCGCGTACTGGTGCGAGACCCCCGAGAAGAACCATCTGCGGTGGGTCATGCCGCACCCGGAGGAGCAGCTTCTGGACGCTCTCGCGCGGCTGCACGCGGCGGGGCAGTCCAGCCTCGGCGAGGGCACGCGCCTGGTCGGCTCATTCCGGGCGCACGGACTCACGGTGCCGGTCTGGGACCTGCCGAGCGCGATGAGCGCGGAGGACGTGGAGAAGCCGGCGGCCGAGTTCGCCGAGCGCCTCGCGACCGCCCTCGCGTCCGACGCGCCCCTCACCGCGGACGAGCGCCGGGCGCGCGGCGGGCTCACCAACCGCCAGGTGACGCTCACCTGACCGCCGCCTCGGGGGCTCCCGGCTGCCGACCCGGGGGCCCCTCCTGAACGGCCGTTCAGCGGATCGAAGGGCCTCGTCGCGGGTGACACCCGTCACAAGTCTGCGCTGTGACAGTTAAATCCGTGTCCGAATAGGCGAGATCGAATTTGCGAACCGCCGATCTCTTGTTACCGTTCCATTAGCCCGGTTGCTGGTGCATCCCCCGTCGCCAGCAACCGGGTCTTTGTGTGCGTGCCGCCCGGTGTGCGGCGGGAGCCTCCGCCAACTCTCCCACGGATCCACCGAGTTGTCGGCGAGCTATCGCCCGGGCATCCCGGCGACATCACTTCCGCAGCGCAGCAGCAGCGGTCCGTCGCCGTCCGCCCCGGCGAACTCCGCCACCGCCGAATACGCTCCCGGCGCGCCCCGCAGCCGCTGCCGAGGCGTCTCGCAGGTCTCCGGTTCGTCCGCGGAGGCCACCGCGCAGCGCATCTGGACGCTGTGTCCGTCAGGCCCCATGAAGCTCAGCACGGAGCTCAACTCCTCGCCGGTGACGTTGCGGTAGTACGTACGCGCCCAGGTCTGCCACCCCTGCCTCATGACACAGGTCTGCGCCTCGATGCCGTCGGTGGAGGAAAGTTGGGGACCACAGCTGGTGGCCGTGGCGAGGCCGAAGCGCGACAGCGGGGAGCGGGCGAAGACCCCCCGCGGCCCGTCGCCGGTGACGCGGCCGTCATCGGGCCCCGGCGTGCGGATCGCGACCCGCTCCGTTTCACCGGCCGGCCCCGCGGACGCGACGGCCAGCGGCAGCGCGGCCACCGCCAGCACCGTACCCATGAGCGCGAGCAACCGGATCCGGCAGGAATCCGACCGGCTGCCGGCCTGCGCGGCGGCGGCCGAGGCGGCTTGGGCGGCTTCGGCTGTGGCTTGGGCGGTTTCCGCGGCGGTTTCGGCGGCCTCCCCGTGCCCCCGTCCCCCCTGTCCCCCTGGACGAATCAGCATGATGACGAAGATATCGGCCTATCGCGGGCGTCGCGTTCGCCGCACGGTCGACACCCCTACAACTCGGGCGCGCTCACACCCGTACGAGTGAGGACTTCCACGACGATGTCCACGACCGCCTCCACGTCGGGGACCCAGGGCGAGGCGGAGCCGGCCAGCGGTGCACGCTCCCAGCGGACCTCCCCATGGCCGGTCGCGGACGGAGGCAGCGCCAGATAGCCGCCCTCGCCGTGGAAGCGCAGCGCCCCGGGGACGAAGTCCTTGGCGTAGAGCAGCTCGCCCAACTGCTCCATGGAGTACGGGGCCACGAGGATCGCCCAGCGGTGCGGCGTCGCCACGACCGGGCCGAGGCGCATGCCCTGTGCGTCGAGCGCGGCGAGTGCGCGCGAGGCCGCGAGGGCGGGCAGGCTCACCGCGCAGGGCGCGCCGCCCCCGGTGGCCAGCACGATCGGCGCGTACGGCCGGTTGGTCCACCACCAGCGCACCATGCGCTCGTCGGTGGTGGCCGCAAGCAGCCCGGGGTCGAAGGGGTGCGCACCGGGCACCGTGCATTCCGGGTCGGGGCATCCGCAGCGGGCACGCCCCTGCGGGTCCGGCGCCACGCCCGGGAGAATCGGCCACTGCCATTCGGTCGCGACGGTCAGGGCCGCCCCGATCATCTCAGACCCCCCGCCGTTCCGCCTGGACAGGAGCCTGCGTCGCCTTCCGAGGATCTCGCGCATGAGCGCTCGTTCCTTTCCGTTGCACGCCTGGCAACACCGAGGACCACATCACACCATGTGTCGATCACTTCACTCTGCGTACCTGCTGGCGCATCACACCCATGTACTGAAACAAGGGGAACCCCATATAGGCCGAGCATCGGCTGCGTCCGCGTCCATTACTGCGCCCACCACGAGCATGGGCATGGCGTGGGGTGGCGGCACCTGGCGATTTGCCGTCCCGCACATACCGGCCGCCTCCACCAAGGGAGGATGGGGTCGATCGTCGGTGGTTAAGACGCCCGGGTCCGGCGCCAGGTTCCGGGTGCCCCCAACCACCCCTGGCCCTTACCGAGTACGTACCCATCACGACCGCTGTGACGCTCCGTCGAACGAGGCCAGTCGACCGCAATATGGGGATACCCGAGGCTGTTTTAAGCCAACTTTGCTCTTCGGTACGACAGTCCGCAAGACCGTAAGGAGAGCCCCACGGACACCAGGAATCCCCGCAGGACAATGCTGGACATCCCCTCACGAGTGCGTGTACATGTGGAGCCACTGCTAGCGGCGCAGATTGACATGGGGGTTTGCGATGCTATCGAGCAATACGCGCCGGTCCGGAAGCCGGACACCATGAACGCCCCTCACCCTCCGAAAGTGGCCGGAATCGATTCGACGGTTCCGCTGCCCGCACACACTGTCGCGCCGACACCTGCCGCCCCGGGTGTCCCACCGGCCACCTCGCCCGCCCCAGCCGACCCCGGAGCACTCCTCCAGGACCGGCTCGCCGGCTGGGTCTCGGATCTCACGACTCTCCACGAACTGACCGAACGTCTGGCACGCACGGACTCCCTCCCCACGGCGCTCGAGGAACTGCTGCACGCCGGAGCCGCCCTCGTGGGCGCCCGCCGCGGACTCGTCGTGGTGGAACCCAGCGACGGCCTCGGCCCCGACTCCATGACCGGTCTGGGCCTGGCCCGCGCCGACCTGGGTCATATCGAGACCGTGCCGCGCAGTTCGATGCCGTACGGAAGGATCCTGGACGGACTGCCGGGCGGCGAGCGCGAGATCGCCCAGCCCGACCTGCTCTCCGAGGACGGGCTCGACCCACGCCACCGTGAGGTGGCCGCCCGCCTCGGCTACGCCGCCAGCTACACCCTGCCCCTGGCCACCGAGAAGGCGGGCCGGCTCGGCGCCGCCGTCTGGCTCTACGACGAGCCGGCCGAGCCGGCCGAGCGTCAGCGCCATCTCGCCGGCCTCTACATCCGCTATGCGGCGGAGCACGTGGCGCGGATGGTCGAGATGGAGCGCACGCGCACGTGCATGACCACCATCTCCGAAGAGCTGCTCCCCACCCGGCTTCCCCGGGTCCCCGGCGTCCAGCTCGCCGCACGGCACCGCAGCGGTCCGCGCGGGGGCGGCGACTGGTACGACGCGCTGCCGCTGCCCGACGCCGCGCTCGGGCTGGCGGTCGGCTCCGTCACTGGTTCGGGGCCCAGTGCCGTCGCCGCGATGGGGCGACTGAGGGCCAGTTTGCGCGCGTACGCCGTGATGGAGGGCGAGGACCCGGTGGCGGTCCTCTCGGATCTGGAGCTGCTGCTGAGGCTCACCGAGCCGGCGCGCTCCGCCACCGCCCTGTTCGCGTACTGCGAGCCCTCGCTGCGCAAGCTCACGCTCGCCGGGGCCGGGCACAGCCCGCCGCTGGTGATCGGCCCACGGCGCACGGAGTTCGTGGAGACCTCGCTGTCGGCACCGCTGGGCATGCTGGCCTGCTGGGAGGCGCCGAGCGTCGAGATGACCGCGGGGGCCGGCGAGACCGTGCTGTTCTACACCGACGGACTGCTGCAACGCACCGGGGATCCGGTGGACCGTGCCTTCGCCCGCCTGCACGCGGCGGCCGCGAGCGTGCCGAGACCGCTGCGCGGCGACCCGGGGGCCGTCGCCGACCACGTCCTGCGGACGGTGCTCCCGGACGGTCTCGACCGGACCGACAGCGCCGAGGACGTGGTCCTGCTGGCGGCACGTTTCGAGTGAGCCGAGGAGCGAGCCGGGGAGTCGGGCCGGGGTGGTGGGGCGGGTGAGGGCGCGAGTGCCGCGGTAATGGGCCTTCCGGCCGTGGGCCCCCTTCAGTACGACCGGTGCGACCGTACGATGGACGAGGCCCAGTGCCGTAGTGAAGGAGGATGACCGTGGCGGACGAGCTCACGCCGGCCGTGTCCGATTCCGCTGCTGACGCAGCGGCCCCGGAGGAGACCGAAGAGCCGATCAAGCAGCGCAAGAACGGCCTGTACCCAGGCGTGTCGGACGAGCTGGCCGAGAACATGAAGTCCGGCTGGGCGGACACCGAGCTGCACGACCTGCGCCCGATCGCCCAGGCCGCCGAGACCGCCGCCCGCCGCGCCGCGCTCTCCGCCCGCTTCCCGGGCGAGCGCCTGGTGATCCCCGCGGGCAACCTGAAGACGCGCTCGAACGACACCGAGTACGCCTTCCGCGCCTCCACCGAGTACGCGTACCTGACCGGCAACCAGACCGAGGACGGCGTCCTCGTCCTGGAGCCGGCCGCCGAGGGCCATGAGGCGACGCTGTACCTGCTGCCCCGCTCCAACCGTGAGAACGGCGAGTTCTGGCTCTCCGGCCAGGGCGAGCTGTGGGTCGGCCGCCGCCACTCGCTCACCGAGGCCGAGCAGCTGTACGGCATCCCGGCCTCGGACGTACGCGAACTGCCCGAGCGGCTTGCGAAGGCCACCGGCCCGGTCCGGGTCGTCCGCGGCCATGACGCGTCCGTCGAGGCGGCCCTGCACGACAAGGTCACCGGCGAGCGCGACGAGGAGCTGCGCGTCTTCCTGTCCGAGGCCCGCCTGGTCAAGGACGCCTTCGAGATCGGCGAGCTGCAGAAGGCCGTCGACTCGACCGTGCGCGGCTTCGAGGACGTGGTGAAGGTCCTCGACAAGGCGGAGGCCACCTCCGAGCGCTACATCGAAGGCACCTTCTTCCTGCGCGCACGCGTCGAGGGCAACGACGTCGGCTACGGCTCCATCTGCGCGGCGGGCCCGCACGCCTGCACGCTGCACTGGGTGCGCAACGACGGCCCGGTCCGCTCCGGCGACCTGCTCCTGCTGGACGCCGGCGTGGAGACGCACACGTACTACACCGCGGACGTCACGCGCACGCTGCCCGTCAGCGGCAGCTACAGCGAGATCCAGAAGAAGATCTACGACGCCGTGTACGAGGCCCAGGAGGCAGGTATCGCGGCCGTGAAGCCGGGCGCCAAGTTCCGCGACTTCCACGACGCCTCCCAGCGCGTGCTGGCCGAGAAGCTGGTCGAGTGGGGCCTGGTGGAGGGCCCGGTGGAGCGCGTCCTGGAGCTGGGTCTGCAGCGCCGCTGGACGCTGCACGGCACGGGCCACATGCTCGGCATGGACGTCCACGACTGCGCCGCCGCGCGTGTCGAGACGTATGTGGACGGCACCCTGGAGCCGGGCATGGTGCTCACCGTCGAGCCGGGTCTGTACTTCCAGACGGACGACCTGACCGTCCCGGAGGAGTACCGGGGCATCGGCGTGCGCATCGAGGACGACATCCTGGTCACGCAGGACGGCAACCGGAACCTCTCGGCGGGCCTTCCCCGGCGCTCCGACGAGGTCGAGGCGTGGATGGCGGCCCTGAAGGGCTGAGCCGGCAGGACGGACGAACAGAGACGACGGCCGGGCACCGCGATCGGGTGCCCGGCCGTTCATGTGTGTGGTGCAGGACGACCGGCATGGACAGTCCGCTCGGCCGCTTCGCGCCCCGCGAGGTCTCGACCGGCGAATTCCCCTTGTGGGACAAGGCACTTGCGCTGCTCAACGCCGATCTGACGGCGACCCTGCCCAGGCAGCGGCCTTTCCGGCTGATCGCCCTGACCTCGCTGCGCGAGGACGTGGACGTGCCTGAGGACGTCTACGTGGTTCTGTCCGACGGCGAGTGGCACGGCAATCCCCTGCATCCGGGCTCGGCGGCGGACCTCGCCCAGGCCCTGGCGGCCGTCGCCGACGCCGCGCAGGAGACCGTCGGTGAACAGCTCCGGCAGGCGTGGCCGCTGTGCGCGGAGCACGGCCTCGGCATGCATCCGCGTGCGGCCGACGGCCGGCTGTCCTGGTGGTGCGCGGGCGAGCGGGGGCTCGCCCGCGTCCGCGCGGCTGTGGGCGAGCTCGACAGGTCCGGCCCGGCACGGGACCGGCGCCGGCCGGTCAGCGGATGAGGTGGATGAAGACCTGAGACGTGGTGGCGCTCGTGTTCACCGCGTGGATGTAGCCCCGGGCGGTGCTGTAGACACCCGTGCCTCCCGTGATCGCCAGGGTGACGTCGGTGGGTCCGCTGCCGCCGATGATGAAGACTCCCTGCGCGGTGATGTTTCCCCCGGGCAGCGTGAGGGTGATCACGGCCTGCACGGTGATCGAGCCGTCCATATTGAGACGGGTCGTGGTCAGGGTCTCGTCGAACGTACCCACCTGGAAGCTGCCGTGCGAGAGATCTCCCGCGACGATGAGCTCGTCTCCCTGACTGGGCCCAGGAGGGGGCTGATCGATGCCGGTGACCTGCGTCACCACCGACGTCAGGTGAATGACCTCTCCACGGTCACGGGTCAGCGGGGGACCCGCGACGGTGGGTGCGGCGGCCGAGGCGAGTGGGGCGCAGCAGAGAGCGGCGGCCAGACCGGTGGCCACGCTCAGACCCAGACGTTTGATTCGGCGCATGATGCGTCTCCTGGTGAGATCCGTGGGGCGGTCAGGTGACCATGTGTCACATGAAATGCCGCGCCCATGTCAGCGTCCGGTCACCGTCACGCCACCGGCCGCTTCAGACCGGCAACGAGGTGCGTGTCATACCCGGACGGCCCTGGTATGGGCATGTCGCTCACGGCCCCACCACGAACCCGCGCGCCGCCGCGCGCTACACCGCCATCAGAGGCGCGTCCTTTCTCCACTTCAGGGTCTTGTCGAAGCACACCACCGCGCCGCCACGGTCCGGCGTGTTCCCGATGTGGACGTGATCGGCGAGTTCCTGGATGAGGCAGAGGCCCCGGCCGCCCTCGGCATCGGTGCGAGCCGGACGGATCACGGGACGCGAACTGCCGCAGGGGAATCCCGGGCCCGAGTCGGCGACCTCGATACGGCACTTCTCGCCGTCGAGGTAGGCCGTGACCCGGTACGCCTCCGACACACCACCGTGCACCGTGCCGCCGCCGTGCTCCACCGCGTTGGCGCAGGCCTCGCTGAGGGCGACGGAGAGATCGTAGGAGATGTCCGGGTCGACGCCCGCGGTCTCCATCGTTCCCATAAGCAGTCGCCGGGCGAGTGGCACGCTCGCGGCTTCACGGCGCAGATGGAGTGACCACCAGATGCTCATGCTCCAGCCTCCTGGCCGCGGCTCGACATACCGTTACGTATTGCCACCACCGCACAGGTGCAATCACCCCCTGCACGAGATCCCGCCCACTCGGGGGATGCGCCCGGACCCCGGACCGGTGTATGGGCATGCGCCCTCCACCAGAACGTGATCTTCCGGATCGCCTGTCCGACCGACTGGTCGTGTCCGGCGCAGCATTGGCGAATGCCGCGTTCCGGACCTGCCGCAGGGCGGCGTTGACGCCAGTGGGATGATGGGGCCGCCATGAGTGCCCCCCACCCGCGCACGGCGCGCACCGGATACGGACTCCGGGTCCTGCGGGCCGCGGTGTTCGCCGCGGTCTGCGTCGTGCTGGCCGCGGCGGGGCACGAGGTCGCCTCCTGCGGCACGATTCCGCTGTGGACGCTGGGCGCCGGGTTCCTGTGTGTGTTCGCCGTGACGGCCCCGCTCGCGGGGCGGGAGCGCTCGCTGCCGGGCATCGCCGCCGTTCTGGCGGTGGGCCAGGCCGTGCTGCACACGCTGTTCGGGCTCGGACAGCACTCCGGCACCATGCCGATGGCGGGCGCCATGCGGATGGCGGCGGACTCGGCGTCCGGGTCCGACGCCACGCTCGTGGCACGGGCCGCCCACCTCCTGTGCGGGGCCACCGCGGCGACGATCTCCCCCGTACAGGCCCAGAAGCTCCTCTCCGACGCGCGGCTCGGCACCGGTACGGGTCTGGCGGCCATGCACCACCCGGCGGACGCCATGTCGACCGCCCCCGGTTCCTGGTGGTCGCTGCTGCCTTCGGTGCCGATGCTGCTCGGCCACGTCCTCGCTGCCGTGGCCGCCGGATGGGTGCTGCGCCACGGAGACATGGCGCTGCTGCGGATCACGCGACTGTCGGCGCAGGGAGTCGCGGAAGGGGCGCTCGTACGCTCGCTGCGGTCGGCGCTCGCGCTCGTACGCGCCCTGCTGGCCGGGCTTCCCGGGGCACCGGGAGCGGGGCCGCGCGCCCCGCACCTCACTTTCCTCATACCGTCCGCACCGCGCACGGCGCCTCTGCAGCACACCGTGATCCGGCGCGGACCGCCGTCCCCCGCCCTCCACCTCCTCGCTGCCTGACACGACGCGCGACTCCACTGTCCTCGGGGCCTCCTCGAGACCTCTTCGAGACCTCTCAGAGGAGCTGCCGCCGTCGTGCGGCACGCGCGCGTGCCCGTCATGTGCCACACCCGTGGCCGTCCCGCGCACGCGTACCTCTTCCTCAACGGACTCTCACTCGGAGTGGAGTGCTCTCAGTCATGAAGGCCATCAAGGGTTCCCTGAAGGCGTCCCGCGTCGCCGTCGTCGGCGCCACCGCGGCATCGGCCGTCCTCGTCCTGTCCGTTCCCGCCTTCGCGCACGTCACCGTGCAGCCGGAGAACGGTGCGGCGAAGGGCTCGTTCGCGGTCGTCGACTTCAAGGTCCCCAACGAGCGCGACAACGCCTCGACCACCAAGGTCGAGGTCAACCTCCCGGCCGACCACCCGCTCGCCTCTGTGATGCCCCAGCCGGTCGACGGCTGGAAGGTGGACATCACCAAGTCCAAGCTCGACAAGCCGATCACGATGCACGGCAAGCAGATCGACCAGGCCGTCACCAAGGTCACGTGGACCACCACCGGCAAGGGCATCGAGCCGGGCTACTTCCAGAAGTTCCCGCTGTCGATCGGCATGCTGCCCGAGGACACCGACCAGCTGGTCTTCAAAGCCCTGCAGACGTACTCCAACAACGAGGTCGTCCGCTGGATCGAACCGCAGAAGTCCGGCCAGGAAGAGCCGGACAACCCGGCCCCCGTGCTCCAGTTGACGAGCGCCTCCGACGCCGGGTCCGGTCACCACGGCACCCCGGCCGAGGACGCCTCGGCGCCCAAGGACACCACTGCCCAGGCTTCCTCAGGCGACAGTGACACCACCGCCCGCGTGCTCGGCGTCGTGGGCATCGTCGTCGGCGCCGCGGGTGTGGCGTACGGCGTGCTGGCCGGCCGCCGACGCACCACCGAGGTCTGACGGGTCCGATCCGGGCCCGCGCGGGGGCCGACCGCCGGCGCCGTACCGTCGGCGCGCGGCCCCCGCGCACACCGAAGCACTCACATCTGGGACATTTCTCCATGCGAAAGAAGAAGACGCTCGCCGCGGCGGCCCTCCTCGCCTCCGCCACGCTGGCCCTCTCCGCCTGCGGATCGGGCGGCAACGGCGACAAGCCGGTCGTCTCGGTTTCCGCCGAGAACGGCGCAGGCAAGGCCGGAACCGTGCTCGATCCGCCCTTCACGAAGCCGGATCTCGTGCTCACCGATACCCACGGCAAGAAGTACGACCTCCGCGCCGAGACCAAGGGCAGGCCGACGCTCATCTACTTCGGCTACACCCACTGCCCCGACGTCTGCCCCCTGACCATGAACAACCTCGCCGTCGCCAAGAAGGAGGTGGACAAGAGCACGCAGCTGACCCAGGCGCAGAAGGACTCGCTGCGCATCGTGTTCGTCACCACCGACCCGGAGCGTGACACGCCCTCGTCCCTCGGCACCTGGCTCAAGCAGATCGACCCCGATGTCATCGGCCTGACCGGGGACTTCACCAAGATCCAGGCCGGTGCCCGGAGCCTTGGCATCAGTATCGAGGCGCCGCGGAAGGAGAAGGACGGCAAGATCGTCTCCACTCACGGCAGCCAGGTCATCGCGTTCTCCCCGAAGAACGACGGGGGCTATGTGCTGTACACCCAGAGCGCGACCGTCGACGACTACACCAAGGACCTCCCCAAGATCATCAAGGGGGAGAACCCGTGAACCACCGTCCCGGCGGCTCCGCCGCCATGACGTCCAGGAAGACAGCCGCGATGACAGCCACGGCGATAGGCACGGCCCTCGCCCTCGCGGCCTGCGGCGGGCAGGGCGGATCGTCCTCGGCCGAGCCTCGGCTCAAGGTCACCAGCTCCTACATGCCCGCCCCGGTCACGAACGACATGGCGGCCGGGTTCTTCACCGTCACCAACTCCGGCGGCGCCGACACCCTCATCTCCGTCACCAGCTCACTCGCCGGTGACATCACGCTGCACTCCACCAAGAACGGCGAGATGGAGGAGGAGAAGTCGTTCGCCGTGCCCGCGGACGGCAGGCTCGACTTCGCGAGCGGCGGCAACCATGTCATGTTCGAGAAGCTCACCCACAAGCCCAAACAGGGCGAAAAGGTCACTGTGCGGCTGCACTTTGCCAAGTCCGGAACCGTCACGGTCGAGATGCCGGTGAAGTCACCGACGTACAACCCTGAGACCGGGCACTGAAAGAGGGATCACCGTGACGCAGGCCATCGCTCCCGACGGGCACGTCCAGGGCACCGCCCGGACGGCGCCCCCGCGCACGCTCAGGACCCGGGCGGCCCGCGCCCTGCTGGCGCTTCTGCTCGGCGTCATCGGCGTCGCGGGTGCGCTGCTCGGCGGGGCCGCCCCCGCCTCCGCGCACGCCGCGCTGCTGGGCAGCGACCCCGCTCAGGAATCGGTGGTCGACACGGCACCCACCCAGGTCACCCTGACCTTCTCCGAGAAGGTGGCACTCTCGGACGGCTCGCTGCGCGTCCTCGATCCGAAAGGGCAGCGCGTCGACACCGGTGAGGCATCCAATCTGACCGGCACGATGTACGGCGTGCAGGTACGCCCGGGACTGTCCCGCGGCACCTACACGGTCACCTACAAGGTGGTTTCGGCGGACAGCCACCCCGTCTCCGGCGCCTTCACCTTCTCCGTCGGCGCCCCGTCCGCGACCTCGGTCAGCGCCTCCGGCCAGGCCGTGGGCGGCGGTGTCGTCGGCGGGCTCTACGGGTTCGCGCGGTACGTGTCCTACGCCGGATTCATCGTGCTGACCGGCGGCGCGGCCTTCGTGCTGGCCTGCTGGCAGCGGGGCGCCGGGGTGCGGGCGGTGCAGCGGCTCGTGGTCTCGGGGTGGCTGGCGCTCACCTCCGCCACGCTCGCGCTGCTGCTTCTGCGCGGTTCGTACACCGGCTCGGGGAAGGTGGCCGACATCTTCGACCTCTCCTTGCTCGGACAGGTCCTCCAGACCAAGACGGGCGCGGCGCTGGTCTCCCGGCTGCTGCTGCTCGCGGCAGGGGCGCTGTTCATCGCGGTGATGTTCGGCGCGTATGTGAAGCGGGGCGTCGAAGGCGCCGAAGCCGGCCCGGAGGCCGAGGGGCCGGAGGCGGAGAAGGCGGACCTCGGCCCGGAGCCGGAAGGCATCGGCCCGGAGCCGGAAAGCCCTGGCCCGGAGCCCGAAGGTCTTGCACGGGCAACGGAAGATCTCGACCTCGCCGCGGAGAAGAAGGACCTCACCTTCGGGCTCGCCATCGGCGGGACCGTCATCGCGGCGGGGCTGGCGGCGACCTGGGCGATGGCCGAGCACGCGTCCACCGGGATCCAGACCGGCCTCGCGATGCCGGTCGACGTCCTGCATCTGCTGGCGGTCGCCGTCTGGCTGGGCGGACTCACGACGCTGCTGGTCGCGCTGTACCGGGCGCCTTCGATCGAGCCGGCGGCCGTGCGCCGTTTCTCACGCGTCGCGTTCGGCAGCGTCCTCGCCGTGGTCGCGACCGGGGTCTACCAGTCCTGGCGGCAGCTCGGCTCCTGGTCGGCGCTGACCGGGACGGCGTACGGACAACTGCTGCTCGTCAAGGTCGCTCTGGTCGCCGTACTCATCGGCGTCGCCTGGTTCTCACGGCGCTGGACGGCGCGGCTGGCGGACGCCCCGACCGCGGCGGAGACGGCCCGTGATGCGGACGGAACCGATGAAACGGACGAGAGGGGCGAGGAGGACGCGAAGGACGAGCAGAGCGGGAGGGAGCGGGCGACGGTGGCGGCGCACGCCTCGGCCGAGGGCGTTGCGTCCGCCGGTACCAGGGGCTCCGGGACCGCGGTCTCCTCGGCGTCCGGCGACTCCGGGCGTGCGGCTCAGCTCGCCCGGCAGCAGGCGGCGATGGCCGCCGCGCGGGCCAAGCGGCTGCGGGACCGCGATCCCGTACGGTCGGGGCTGCGCCGCTCCGTGCTCGCCGAGGCGGCCATCGCGGTCGTGGTGCTCGCCGTCACCACCGCCCTGACGACCACCGAACCCGGGCGCACGGAGGAGGCCGTCAAGGCCATCGGCACGACCACGTCCCAGCGGTCCGGACCCCTGTCGGTGAAGATGCCCTTCGACACGGGCGGCCAGGACGGCAAGGGCACCGTGCAGGTCACCCTCGACCCGGCCCGCGTCGGCGCCGACGAGCTGCACGTCTATGTGGTGCGGCCGGACGGCAAGGCCTTCGACGTCCCCGAGGTGAAGCTCGCCCTCACGCTGAAGGCGAAGTCCATCGGTCCGCTGCCGGTCGTGCCGGACCGCGTCGCCACCGGCCACTGGTCGGCGGCCGGTGTGCAGATCCCCATGGCGGGCGACTGGGAGGTCGCGGTGACCGTGCGGACGTCCGACATCGATGAAACGACCGTGACCAAGAACGCGAAGATCGGCTGAACCCCACCATGGCTGACCGTTCCACTCCTCAGGCGCCGTCCGAGGACATCCCTCCCCGGACGAGCACGGCGAACAAGACAAACAGAACGGACAAGGCGAGCAAGACAAGCGCAGCCGGCACACCGGACAAGGGCCGCACCGTCGCGAAGGGCGCCCCCCGGCAGTCGCGCGTCCCCGACGGGACCGTGTCCGGGGGCGCCGTCTCCGACGACGCGACCGCCACCGCCCGGGTCTCGCGGCGGCGGCTCCTCGCCACGGCGGGCGCCACCGGGCTCGCGCTGGGCGCGGCAGGCGGGGCCGCCGGGTATGCGGCGGCGCCCTCCGAGAAGACCGCACCCCTGACGTCGCTCGGCGCGGACCGGGCGATGTTTCACGGGAAACATCAGCCCGGCATCACCGACGCCCTCCAGTCCCGCGGTCATCTCGTCGCCTTCGACCTGGCGGGAGGCACCGGCCGCAAGGAGGCCGCCGCCCTGCTGCGCCGCTGGTCGGCCACGGCCGAGCGGCTGATGGCGGGCGCGAGCGCGGCGCACGACGACACCGACGTCGCACGTGACGCCGGGCCCTCGTCCCTGACCTTCACCTTCGGTTTCGGGTACGGCTTCTTCTCCCGTACAGGCCTGGAGAAGCAGCGTCCCGCCGCCCTGGACCCCCTGCCCGACTTCTCCTCCGATCGCCTCGACAAGGCGCGCAGCAACGGCGATCTGTGGGTGCAGATCGGCGCCAATGACGCACTCGTCGCCTTCCACGCGCTGCGCGCGATCCAGAAGGACGCCGGGAGCGCGGCCCGGCTGCGCTGGCAGATGAACGGCTTCAACCGGTCCCCGGGGGCGACCGCGCACCCCATGACGGCCCGCAATCTGATGGGCCAGATCGACGGCACCCGCAATCCGAAGCCGTCCGATGGCGACTTCGACCAGCGGATCTTCGTACCGGCCTCCGGCGACCCGGGCTGGATGGCGAACGGCTCCTACGCCGTCGTACGCCGGATCCGCATGCTCCTGGACGACTGGGAGAAGCTCTCCGTCGCCGCCCAGGAGCAGGTCATCGGGCGCCGTAAGTCCACCGGGGCACCGCTCAGCGGCGGCAGCGAGACGACCGCGATGGACCTGGACAAGACCGGCCCCGACGGGAGCCCGGTCGTCCCTTTGAACGCGCACGCGCGCATCACCCGCCCCGACCAGAACGGCGGTGCGGCGATGCTGCGCCGCCCGTTCTCCTTCCACGACGGCTTCGACGCGGACGGCGCTCCGGACGCGGGCCTGCTGTTCGTCTGCTGGCAGGCGGACCCGCTGCGCGGCTTCGTCCCGGTGCAGCGCAAGCTGGACCGGGGGGACGCGCTGTCGACGTTCACCCGCCACGAGGCGAGCGGCCTGTTCGCCGTGCCGGGCGGCGCGGCGGAAGGGGAGTACGTGGGGCAGCGGCTGCTGGAGGGCTGACCTGCGGGCGCTCACCCCCCGGCGCCCCTGGCGCGGATGTCCCCCGGAAAGGGGCCCTTCCTCTGGGAGCACAACGCTTCCGGCCGGGGACCACTAGTAGATTGTCGCGGCTTAATTTTGCCGTGTGGTTGGGTAGAGGTGGCGCAGTTTCACGCGTGCGTCGTCGGTGGTGAAGTGCCAGTCGACTT
>NZ_JBEYVV010000027.1:0-66856 GCF_040644155.1 Streptomyces sp. NPDC047022
TGCTACGGCACCCTGCAGGCGATGTGGAAGCACCGCGGCGCGCTGGTGCAGCGCGGTGCCGCCGGCAAGCTGGGCCGCCGCGGCCTGGTCTACCTCCTCCTCTTCCAGGTACTGCTGCCCCTGCTCGCGCCGGTCGTGGACGTCTTCGCCCTGTACGGCCTGGTCTTCCTGGACCCGGCCCGGATCACCGCCCTGTGGCTCGCCTTCCTTCTTCTGCAACTCGGCATGGGCCTGTACGCGTTCCGCCTGGACGGCGAACGCCCCGGCCCGCTGTGGAGCCTGCCGTTGCAGCAGTTCGTATACCGGCAGCTCATGTACCTGGTGGTGGTCCAGTCCGTCTTCACCGCTGTGTCCGGATCACGCCTTCGCTGGCAGCGCATGGAGCGCTACGGCAGCCTGCGGGCACCGGCGGGAGCGGAGCCTTCCGGGGAGGGCCGCATCACGGCACCCGCACAGCCGGAACCGGAACCCTTCGAAGGCGCCGCGCAGCCGGAACCGTACGCGGCTGCCCCCGGACCGTACGCGACCGCCCCGCAGCCCGGACCGTACGAGTCCCACCCGGGCCCCTGGCCGTACCAGGACCATCCGCAGCCCTGGCCGTACGCGGTCCCTCCACAGCACGCACCCCGCGATACCACCCATTGGTACTGAAAGGAGAGTGATCCGATCCCATGAGCGGTACCCGGCGCAGGCCGCCGCAGCGCACCATCTCCGGCAGGCGGGCGCGGGTTCGTCGCAGCGTGAGCCGCACCGCATCGCGCAGACGCTGGATCGATTACCCGAGAAAGGGCCGCGCGGGCGCGCGCCGCTGGCTGCCCTCGTGGCGCCAGGTGCTGGCGTCGCTGCTGTTCTGCGTCGGTGCGACGACCGCGGCCATCGGGTACGCCTACGCCACGGTCACCATCCCCGACCCCAACCCCTCGACGCTGCTCCAGAACAACGTCTACTACTGGTCAGACGGCACGGTCCTGGCGACCGACGGCAGTGTCAACCGGGAGAACATCTCCCTGTCGAGGGTCCCGGTGGGCGTACAGGGCGACTTCATCGCCGCCGAGAACGCCTCTTTCTACTCCGACCCGGGCATCGACCCGCAGGGCATCGCGCGCGCCGTCGTGCACATGGCCGGGGGAGGCTCCGTCCAGTCCGGTTCGACGATCACCCAGCAGTTCGTCAAGAACACCTACCTCGACCAGTCGCAGACGATCTCCCGCAAGCTCAAGGAGCTGCTGATCTCCGCCAAGATCGGCGCGAGCATGAGCAAGCAGCGGATCCTCCAGGGCTATCTGAACACCTGCTACTTCGGCCGGCAGGCGAACGGCATCGAGGCCGCCGCGCGTGTGTACTACGACCTTCCGGTCGAGAAGCTGACCGTGAGCCAGGGCGCCTTTCTCGCCGCCGCCGTCAACGAGCCGAGCCTCTTCCAGTACGCCGACTCCGCCGCCGGGGCGCGGACGCAGGCCCAGGCCCGCTGGTCCTGGGTGCTCGACCGCATGGTGGAGACCGGGAGGCTGACGGAGCAGCAGCGTGCCCAGTACGCGGCGGCCGGTTTCCCGGCGCCCAGGAAATGGACCCCCGGCTCGGGTCTCACCGGCCAGGCCGGCTATCTGGTCCAGGTGGCCCGGTCGTACGTCCAGCAGCACGACCCCGGCATCACCGACAGCAGCCTGAGCCGGGGCGGCTACCAGATCCACACCACCTTCGACCGCACGAAGACGGGGCAACTGGCCAGTGCCGTCGCGAAAGTACGTGCGCAGCGCCTCGACCCCGCCCACCGGGCGGCCGACCGGGATGTCCAGACCGGCGCCGCCTCGGTGGACCCGGCCACCGGCCGGATCCTGGCCCTCTACGGCGGTCCCGGCTACGAGCGGGACCACTACGCGGACAACGCCGACACCTCCGGCGTCCCGGTGGGCTCGACCTTCAAACCGGTCGTCCTCGCCTCCGCGCTCCAGTACGGGGCCGTCCTGAAGCCCGGCACGTCCCCGGCACCCGTCACCCCGGCGAGCAGGTTCGACGGGGACGACGGCATACGGATCAAGGACCGGCAGGGCACCTACGTCACCGACGACAAGGACCCGACCGGCCTCCTCCACCAGCACAACGACACCACTAACCGGTGGGGGTACATCTCCCTGCGCACGGCGATGGAGCAGTCGGTCAACACGCCGTACGTGCAGCTGGGCGAGGACGTCGGCTACACCGACGTCTCCCGGACGGCGAAGGCGATGGGCCTGCGCTCCGGGAGCCTTGCAGCGCCCAGCGCCGGCTTCTACATCGGCACCTCGACCCCGAGCGCCATCCGCATGGCGGGCGCCTACGCGACGTTCGCCGCGTCCGGGACGCAGGTCACGCCGTACTCGGTGGTCAGGGTGACCCACGACGGGGCGATACGGCCCGGCTTCACCGCACCCGCCCCCGTACGCGCCCTGCCGGCGCCAGTCGCCGACAACGTGACCGACGTTCTGCGTGGCGTCATCACCCGGGGCACCGGCACCAAAGCCGAGGCCCTCGGCCGGATCGCGGCGGGCAAGACCGGGACCACCGACGACTACCGGTCGGCATGGTTCATCGGCTACACCCGCCAGCTCGCCACCTCCGTCGTCCTCTTCAAGGAAGATCCTGCCCATCCCCAGCTCCAGTCCTTGGTGGGCGTCGGCGGCCTTCAGAAGGTGTTCGGCGGCGACATCCCGACCGAGATCTGGACCCGGTACATGCACGACGCCCTGACCGGCCTGCCCGACCTCCCCTTCCCCACCCCCACGTCGCTCGGCCGCGGCACCGACGAGCCCGGCGTCCCCTCCGCCTCTCCCACCCCGGCCCCCACCAAGCACGCAGGCCGGCCCGGCAGGCGAGCGACGCCCACGGCCGCCCCCAGGCCGGGCCTTCCGACGTCCGGTCCCAAATGCCGCCCGCACAAGTGCCGTTGACGCTGGATCGATGCAGCTCTGTCAACCCACGGGAGGGTCGAATTTTGGCCATGTTTTATTGGGAAACGGCATATGTGCTGCACAGGAACGGCAAAGGAATGCTTCCCGCTTCAACCTCATCTTGTTGACGTGGTCTCGACATCCGTATGTTCTGCGCGGCCCTGGTGCGTACCCCGCGCCACGGTCGTACCGCGCACCCCCCACAGCCCTTCCCGGTACACCCACCACGTGGAGGACGTACGTTGCGCAGAACCGTTTCCCTCACCGCCGTGACCACACTTGCCACGGCCGCCCTCGCCCTGGCCGCCCCCGTCGGCCAGGCGGCCGAGGCCACCGCCCCCTCGTCCCACGGCGTCTCCGCCGCCCGCGCCTGCGCGGTCCCGACGAAGAAGGACGTGATGGCCTGCAACGCCCTTCAGGTCACCGCGGGCACCCCGGCCTCGGCGCACGCCGAGAGCGCTCTGACGGCCGCCGCCGCACCCTCCGGCTACGGTCCCGCCTCGCTCCAGTCGGCCTACGACCTGCCCTCCGCGAGCGGTGGTTCGGGCCAGACCGTGGCGATCGTCGACGCCTACAACGACCCCAGCGCCGAGTCCGACCTCGCCGTCTACCGCTCCCAGTACGGTTTGTCCGCCTGCACGACGGCCAACGGATGCTTCCAGAAGGTGGACCAGAACGGCGGCACCAAATACCCGCGCGGCAACTCCGGCTGGGCCGAGGAGATCTCGCTCGACCTCGACATGGTCAGTGCGGCCTGCCCGAACTGCAAGATCCTGCTGGTGGAGGCGAGTTCCTCCAGCATGACCAACCTGGGCACGGCCGTGAACACCGCCGTCAGGCTGGGCGCGAAGTTCGTCTCCAACAGCTACGGCGGCTCCGAGTCCTCCAGTGACGCGTCGTACGACTCCACGTACTTCAACCACCCGGGCGTCGCCATCACCGTCTCCTCCGGTGACGGTGGCTACGGTGTCGAGTACCCGGCGGCCTCCAAGTACGTGACGGCGGTGGGTGGTACGTCCCTGAAGACCGCCTCGAACTCCCGGGGCTGGACCGACACCGTGTGGAGCGGGGCGGGCTCCGGCTGCTCC
This sequence comes from Streptomyces sp. NPDC047022, assembly GCF_040644155.1. Classification (NCBI taxonomy): domain Bacteria; kingdom Bacillati; phylum Actinomycetota; class Actinomycetes; order Kitasatosporales; family Streptomycetaceae; genus Streptomyces; species Streptomyces sp. NPDC047022. The sequence continues at coordinate 4,016 of NZ_JBEYVV010000027.1, forward strand.
AAGTACGACGCCAAGCCCAGCTGGCAGAAGGACTCCGGCTGCGCGAACCGCACGGTCGCGGACGTCTCGGCCGTCGCCGACCCGAACACCGGTGTCGCGGTGTACGACACCTACGGCCAGGGCAGCGGCTGGATGGTCTTCGGCGGCACAAGCGCCTCCTCCCCGCTGATCGCGGCGGTCTACGCGTTGGCCGGTGTCCCGTCCTCCGGTTCCTACCCGGCGTCCTTCCCGTACGCGCACACCTCGGCGCTGTACGACGTCACCAGTGGCTCGAACGGCAGCTGCGGCGGCTCGTACCTGTGCACCGGCGCCACCGGCTACGACGGGCCGTCCGGTCTCGGCGTCCCGAACGGCACGGCCGCCTTCACCGGCTGAACCCTCCCTGTGGGGTAAGCCGGTCGCCTGTGTGCACCACGCGGAGTACGGTCGGCCTCCTTGCTGCGGCTCTCCCGATCCTGCGCCACGGGCCCGGCCGCTTCGTTCCGCCATGCCAGAAGTCACGCCCCCCAAGAGATGACCAAAAACAAAACCCCAGGTCGCCGACCTGGGGTTTCCCATTGGAGCGGGTGACGAGAATCGAACTCGCGCTCTCAGCTTGGGAAGCTGATGTTCTACCATTAAACTACACCCGCGTAAGACGCCGATGATCATCGGTGTCGTAGTGCTCGCTCACTCTACCTCATGTCGGGCCCCCGGTGTCGAAGCCGCGGGGCCCGCCGTCGTTCGGGGGTGTGGACAGGGCTGCGGCGGGCCGGAGTTGGGGCGTACGGTGGGGGTGTTGGAGAGGGGCCGCGGGCGGTCGGAGTGCCGCCTGGAGGGCCGTCCCTTTCATCCCGTAATGTGGCTTTCGTCGCCGTCACGCCAGTGAGACGAAGGCTCTTGGGGAAGGGACTCAGAGGACTTGATGGAGCGCACCGTCGTCCGTTGTGCCGAAGGGCACGTGTTCAGCACCGCTTCGTTCCCGATGCAGCAGGCCGGGCGCCTCGGTCCCGGCCGGCTCGTCCGGTGTCCGCGCTGCGCCCGGCTGCGCAGTGCGGTGCCGGTGGCTCTGGAGAAGCGCTAGCGTACGGGCGCGCGGGGACGTCACGATTGTGGCGGCTCCGCGCGCCTTGCGTATTCTCGGGACGTGCTTCTCTCAGACATGGACATCCGGACCGAGATCGACAAGGGGCGGGTCGTGATCGACCCGTTCGAACCGAGCATGGTGCAGCCCTCGAGTATCGACGTGCGCCTCGACCGCTACTTCCGGGTGTTCGAGAACCACAAGTACCCCCACATCGACCCCTCCATCGAGCAGGCCGACCTCACCCGGCTCGTGGAGCCGGAAGGCGATGAGCCGTTCATCCTGCACCCTGGTGAGTTCGTGCTCGCCAGCACGTACGAGGTGATCACCCTCCCCGACGATCTCGCCTCGCGCCTCGAGGGCAAGAGTTCCCTCGGGCGGCTCGGGCTCGTCACCCACTCCACCGCCGGGTTCATCGACCCCGGCTTCTCCGGGCATGTGACGCTCGAGCTGTCCAACCTCGCCACGCTCCCGATCAAGCTCTGGCCGGGGATGAAGATCGGGCAGCTGTGCATGTTCCGCCTCAGCTCGCCGGCCGAGTTCCCGTACGGCAGCGAGCGGTACGGCTCGCGCTACCAGGGGCAGCGCGGTCCGACCGCCTCCCGCTCCTTCGTCAACTTCCACCGGACCCAGGTGTGAGCGGGGCCGGACGGGCATGACAGGCGAGCCGGGCAAGGCAGGCGAGGCGGACATGGCAGAGGCGACGGACGGCCGGGAGAACCTCTCGTACGAGGAGTTCGGGCTCGCCGTGCGCGAGCTGGCCCAGGCGATCGCCGACGACGGGTACCGGCCCGACATCGTTCTCAGCGTCGCGCGCGGTGGTGTGTTCGTGGCCGGCGGGCTGGCCTACGCCCTCGACTGCAAGAACATCCACCTCGTGAACGTCGAGTACTTTGGGCTGGCTGCTTAGCATCTAGGGTCTGACCTTGGCAAACACGCTGATGAGGCCATGCGTCCTCGCAGTTCGATCTTGCCGGTGATTGGCGTTGATTACCGCTGATCATGGTCCCTGTGCTGAGTCAGTGCTGACTCGCCTGCCTTGCTGTCGGCGTTGCAAGCATTCCCTTCCTCTGCATCGCCTAGGGCCTGTGGTGAGTGGTCATCACCTTCACCCTTGCCGCAGCCCTGTGGCGGCTTGTCCTGCGGGAAGCCGTAGCTCCTCGACTGAGTGATCGGTCCGCGGCTGTGGTCCGCGCCATCCCTCGCCTTCCTCCTTCGCGCGCGCCCAGGCGGTACCGCCGTACTGGTCATCGCGTCTGCCCGTACCGGCGAGTCTGCTTGTCCCTCTCCTTTGTGTGATCACACAGTGCAAGCGGACAGCGATACCGATGCAAGGTCACCAGGCGCTGTGCGCGGCGTGGGGGAGCTCTGTTGTCGCGTCCGCCGTTGTCGGCCATCCATCTGGACAAGCAGGTGAAGATGAAGATGCGTCGTGCCGTTGTGCCGGTGCTCGTGGCAGTGCTCACAGTGCTCTCGGCGTTCCCCGCGTTCTCGGCCACGACCGGCCGACCGAGAGCGTCCACGCTGATCGTGGACGATGACGGGGTGCAGTGCCCCACGGCGACTTTCACGACGATCCAAGCCGCGGTCAACGCCGCCTCGCCCGGGGACACCATTCAGGTCTGCCCCGGCACCTACAACGAGATCGTCAGCGTCAACACGTCGGATCTGACGCTGGTGGGCCAGACCACGCTCCCGGCGAACTGCGATGTTTTCGTGGCGCCCGACCCGACCGTCGACTCGATCATCCAGGCCACGACCCCGATCGGGAACGGGATCGTGAACCTCGGCGCGGACAACATCCACCTTCAGGGTTTCACGATCCAGAACAATGCGGGGTCGACCTTCGGCGGCTACGGCGTCAACACGTCCGTCCAGCACTCCGGGTACCTGGTCACGAACAACGTGATCCAGAACAACCCGGCGGGGGTGTACTTCAACACGAGCGGCGTGACGCAGTCCGAGGTCGCGAGCAACTGCATCCGCCTGAACAACACGGGCTTCCCTGCCCAGCCTGCATCCGGGAACGGTGTCTACTCCGACCAGGGCATCGCCAACGCGGTGATCGACAACAACGCGTTCTTCCAGCACCAGAACGGTGCGATCACCCTCGACAGGTTCCAGAACACGGTGCAGGTCAACATCAACCACAATGTCTCGCACCAGGACGCCGGGCTGCTGAGCATCTTTCACTCGACAAACAGCGTGGTGAGCGACAACACGGCCGTCGACAGCGCCTTCCCCTCGATCTTCGTCGCCGACGACAACCACGGGCTGCAGGTCCTGCGCAACACCATCCAGACAAGTACTGGCGGCGTGGAAGTGGGAACCTTCTCGGTGGGCAGCGACCACGTGACGATCAGCGACAACACCATCAGCGACTCCACGCAAAACGGCATCATCGTAGACCCCGGCTCGCTGTCCGATTCCACGATCTCGAACAACACCGTGACCAACAGCGCGAACGACGGCGTCCTCATCCAGGACACGAGCGGCAACAGCGGCAACCTGGTCACCACCAACGTGCTACAGGGCAGCGGCCACTTCGACTGCGAGGATCTCACCACCGGTAGCGGCACAGCCGGGACGGCGAACACCTGGACCGCCAACCAGGCAACGACGAGCAACCCCGCCGCCTTGTGTGCCTCTTCCTCCCCCGCCCTGACGATCACGAAGACCCACCCGGGCAACTTCAAAGAGGGCAAGCACGGCACGTACATGATCATCGTCGGCAACAGCGGCCCCGCACCCACCGACGGCACCACCATCACCGCGCACGACACCCTCCCTGCGGGACTGACCGCCACCGCCATCAGCGGTCCCGGATGGACCTGCACCCTCGCCACCCTCACCTGCACCCGCAGTGACGTCCTGCCCGCCGGAAGCAGCTACCCGCCCATCTTCCTCAAGGTCTACGTGCAGTGCGGAGCCCCGGCCCAGGGAACCGATACCGCCACCGTGACCGGAGGCGGAGACCCCACCACCCATACCGCCACCGACCCCACCACCATCAAGCCCAGCAATAGCTGCTGAGAGAAGAACAAACACGACAAGTACGAGTACCCGAAGTGGTAGAACCGCCCGCCTCAACCGCGTGGCGCGCACGCCCCGGCTGCAACTGCCCCTGAGCCGCGGCGGAATGAAAGGTGGGGGCAGAAACGCTCGTTTCCGCCCCCACCGCCGACCCGTACAGTGCTGACCCTGCGGGAGGTGCTGAGCTGGTGCTGAGTTGAGGCGCAGTTGTCGGGCACGCTCCGGCACAGAGCACCGTGCCGGGTATCTGCGAGTGGGCTAGAACGTGCCGAGCTTCACGATCGACAGGATCGCGATCAGCTGGATCGCCGATGCCGCCAGCGCCCGCGGCCAGGGCAGATCGTGGGACTTGGACACCATCAGGGTGAGCAGCGCGCCCGCCCCGATCCAGGTCGCCCAGCCCAGAACCTGGACGAAGGAAGCGTCGCCGCCGGCGAACATCGCGACGAACAGACGCGGCGCGTCCGTGATGGCCATGATCAGCATGGACAGGCCGACCGTGGGCTGCCAGGCCCCGTCGCCGCCGAGCTGACGGGCGAGGGTGTGCGTGACCACGCCCAGCACGAAGGAGCTGAGCACCATGGCCACGGCCGTCGTCAGGACGATCGGGATCGCGTTCGACAGGGTGGCGTTGATCGCGTCCTTCCGCGCGCCGTCGAAGCCGAAGACCGCGAGCAGGCCGTAGAGGAAGGTCACGATGAGAGCCGGGGCCCACATCGTGTAGTCCCGCATCTGGAGGAAGGTCTGGGCCGGAGCCGTCACGATGCCCCGCAGCAGGGCCTTCCAGTGCAGCCGGGGGCCGACCGGCGGCGCGGACGCCTGACCCGCGCGGTAGGTCTCACCCGCGCTGTAGGGGTCCTCGCCGACGGAGAATGCCTGCGTGTGGCCCGGGTTGTTCGCCGCGTACGGATCCGCCGTCCCGGGGTGGCCCTGGCCGCCGTCGCCGAAGTACTCCGGCTCCCCCTGGCCCTGTGGCGCACGCCACTGGGGCCGGCCGCCGTACGGTCCTGGACCGCCGGCGGGCTGTGCTCCGCCGTGCTGCTGCCGCGGCGGCGCGGAGGGGTAGCCGTACGGCGAGCGCTGCGATGCCTGCTGTCCGTACGGGGGGTGTTGCGGTCGCGCTTGAGGGGCGCGGTTGTCACGACCGCGTCCGATCCTGAATCCAGCCACGTCTTCGAACGTACCTGGTCCCGGAAGACGGCGTACCGGGCCCGGGGCAACGGGCCCGGCTTTGCTGCCGAGCTGTGACATCCCCTAGGGGATCCGGGAACAGAACCGGTAAGGGATCCGGTAGGGGCTCCGGTGAGGGCTCCGGCACGTGTTTCCGAGGCTCCCTCGAGCGGACTTTCAAGGGGCGGCGGGCGGCGAGGGCGCGGGCGCCGTGCGCGCCGCCCGTGAGTGCGGCACCGCGGTCGGCCGGGACGGTCCGCCCCGGCGCCCGGACCAGCCACGCGGCCTCAGCTGGAGCGTGACCGGGGAGACCGCGGCGGGTGCCGGAGCGGCCGGGACCCTGACGCCCGGCGACGAGGCTGAAGTGGCTGAAGTCGTTGAAGTGGCTGAAGTGGCCGAAGTGGCGGGGATCTTGAGCAGCAGCCGTACCACGGTGACGCCCACCAGGCAGGCCACGGCGAGTGCCGCGCCGGGAGCGAGCAGCCTGTGGGTCACCAGCGACGACGCCAGGCAGCCCGCCACCGCGAACACGCTCAGGCTCCGTACGACCTGCCGCACCGGCATGCCCATGCGGCGCAACCGGTGGGCGATGTGGTCCGTGCCGCCCTGGAGCAGGGGCCTCGACTCCCGGTGGCGGGAGAGCATCACCAGCGTGGTGTCCAGCGTCGGCACCAGGGTGGCGAGGAGAACGCTGACCGGTCCGGAAAGACCCTCCTGGCCGCTGTGGAGCACCACCATCGCGGAGGCCAGTGTGAAGCCGAGGAAGAGCGAACCCGCGTCGCCGAGGAAGATCCGCGCCGGATGCCTGTTGTGGAAGAGGAAGCCGAGGCAGGCCCCGCTGAGGGACGCCATCAGCACTGCCAGGACGTCCGGACCGTCGATGAGGGCCATCACGCACACGAATCCGCCCATGACGACGCACAGCGACGACGCCGCCCCGTCCATGTTGTCCAGGAAGTTGAACGCGTTCATGGTGAAGACGATCCATACGACGGCGAGCAGCACGTCCGTCGCGCCGCCGAAGACGGCCGGGTGCCCCCCGGCGAGGACCACCACCGTGGCCGTCGCAGTCTCCACGCCCAGCCGGATCCCGGCGCCGAGGGGACGCAGATCGTCGATGAGCCCGAGCACGCACATGGCCGCGGCGCCCGCGAGCAGCACTCCGAGAACCGGGCCGAACGCGCCCGCCACGGCGGCGACCGTGCCGCCCGCCGCGAGGGTCGCGACCGCGATGGCGATCCCGCCGAGGTAGGGCGTCGGGCGGGTGTGCGCCTTGCGGGAGCTGGGACGGTCGGTGATCCCGTGGCGCAGGGCGAAGCGTCTGAGCGGTTCCGTCAGCAGCAGTCCGAGCAGCAGGGCCGCGCCGCCCGCGCCCGCCGTCGCCATTACCTCGCTCACGCCGCTCACCGGCGCGCCAGCGCGGACCCGGCGACGGGCCTGCAGGCGGACGGTGCGGCCGAGGGAACGGTCGGCGTGACGGACGACGGTACGACCGACGGAACACGCTGCTCCGGGGCGCTCGGCACACGCGCCGGCGTCTCGGCGCGCACATCGATGTGGGGTTCGCCGTGCGGTTCACCGTGCGGATCGGCGTGCAGACCGGCCCGGGCGTCCGCGATCGCGTCCGCGAGGATGTCGTCCAGTGTGTGCCGGGGCTGCCAGCCCGTCAGGGCGCGCAGCTTGGCGGTGTCGGGAACACGTCGTTCCATGTCCTCGAAGCCCGGCCCGTACGCCTCGGCGTACGACAGGTGCTGCACCGGTGAGACGCTGCCGGCCCGGGTGATGAGCCGGTCGGCCAGCTCGCGGATGCTGATCTCGTCGTCCGCGCCGATGTTGAAGGTCTCTCCTTCGGCCCCCGGGTGTTCCAGCAGGAGCAGCAGAGCCGCGACGGCGTCCGCGACGTGCAGGAAGCAGCGCCTCTGACGGCCGTCCGCGTGGATCGTGAGGGGTTCGTTCCGTACGGCCTGCCGGGCGAAGCGCGGGATGACCATTCCGTACGCCGGGCTCTGGCGGGGACCCACGGTGTTGAAGAACCGGACGACGGTCGACCTCAGCCCTCGCTCCTGGTGGTAGAAGCAGGCCATGATCTCGTCCACCGCCTTGGCGGTGCTGTAGGACCACCGGGCCACGGAAGGGCTGCCGAGGATACGGTCGGAGGTCTCGTCGAGCGGCCCCGAGGAATTCTTTCCGTAGATTTCCGAAGTGCTGGCGACAAGAATCCTACGGTCATGCCGCTGAGCGCACTCGATGACGTTCTCGGTGCCTTTTGTGTTTGTCACGAACGACTTCAGGGGCTGCTCAATAATGAGCTTGACCCCTACGGCGGCGGCCAAATGGATGACGCTATCGCATTCAGCTACCAGTTCGTCGACGAGCGGGGCATCCAGAATGGATCCCTGAACGAAGCGGAATCGTGGATCCGTCTGTGCCCGGGTGAGGTTCTCCTGCCGTCCGGTGGTGAGATCGTCGAGCACCGTCACGCTGTGTCCGCCTGCCAGCAACGCGTCGACGAGGTGGGAGCCGATGAATCCGGCTCCGCCCGTGACCAGGTAATTCCAACTGCGATCCATGTGCGGCTTCACTCCGGTTCGGGTCGTGGTGTCTCAGTTCCACAGAGCTCGACCGCATTGCCGAGCCAACGTCACCTATGCGATCAATAGCGGAAACTGAAACCTCGTCAGACAATGCCCGTCTCTTCGGCGCGTCGTTTGGTTACGGAATCAGGGTGATGCCGGTCGGACACAGCCAGATGGCTTCCAACGGATCCATCGCACATGCGTCAATGGAGGTTGGCATATGCCGAAACCCCCCACAAAAACGGAGTGATGAGTGTGCGTCAGAGAAGCGACGTGGTCGCGGACGGACGAAAGCTGGTCGTCGTAGGCCTGGGGTATGTGGGCCTTCCCCTGGCCATGCGGGCCGTGGAGGCGGGCTATTCCGTCGTCGGAGTGGACACGGACGAGTTGCGGGTGAAGCGACTCGGCGCCGGTGACTCCTACGTCGAGGACATCGACGACGTACGTCTCATGGCCGCCGTCGACAGCGGCCGTCTCCACGCCACCACCGACTACGCCCGGACCGTCGGCTTCGACGTCTGCGTCATCACCGTGCCGACCCCGCTGCGCGAGGGCGTGCCGGATCTGAGCTTCGTGGAGTGCGCGGGCCGGAGCATCGCCGCCCACCTCACCCCTGGCGCCACCGTGGTCCTGGAGTCGACCACCTATCCCGGGACCACCGAGAGCCTGCTGCGTCCGCTGCTGGAGGAGGGCAGCGGACTGAAGGCCGGCGAGGACTTCCACCTCGGCTACAGTCCGGAGCGCATCGACCCGGGCAACTCCGAGTGGCGCCTGGAGAACACCCCCAAGGTGATCTCCGGGATCGACTCCGCGTCGCTGCGGCACGTCGAGCGCTTCTACGGTGACATCGTGGAGCGCACCGTGCCCGTGAGCTCCTGCCGCACTGCCGAGCTGACCAAGCTGCTGGAGAACACCTTCCGGCATGTCAACATCGCCCTGGTCAACGAAATGGCCATGGTGTCACGGCAGTTGGGTGCCGACATCTGGGAGGCGGTCGACGCCGCCAGTACCAAGCCCTTCGGCTTCATGCCGTTCAGACCCGGTCCCGGGGTGGGCGGGCACTGCCTCCCGGTGGACCCGTCCTATCTGTCGTGGCAGGTGAAGAGGCTGCTGCGGCAGGACCTCCGGTTCGTCGGCCTGGCCAACGAGATCAACGACCACATGCCCGCGCATGTCGTCAGGCGGATCGTCCGCGGGCTGAACGAGCGCGGCAAGCCGGTCAATGGCTCCCGGGTGCTCCAACTCGGCCTGGCCTACAAGAAGAACACCGGCGACATCCGCGAGTCCCCGGCCCTCACCCTCGCCCGCTCACTGCTCACGCTCGGCGCCCGGCTGGTGGTGGCGGAGCCGCACACCGACGCGTATCTCGTGCCGCCGGACATCACACGCGTCGAACTCTGCGAGGCGGAGGTCCGGGCGGCGGACGTGGTCGTGGTCGCGACCGACCACGACGACTTCGACTACGCACTCGTCGAGCGGGCGGGCGCCTATGTCCTCGACACGCGCAACCGCTGCCGTGGAGACCGGGTCGAGGTCCTCTGACCCACCTTCCCACGCAGATACCCGTGCCCCTGTCGTGTGTTGCCGGGTGCGGGTGCGTTGTGCTGCTCGCGCAGTTCCCCGCGCCCCTACGCAGTTCCCCGTGCCCCTGTCGGGGTGTGTCTCGTGCGTTGCCGGGTGCGGGTGTGTCGTGGTTTTTCGCGCAGTTCCCCGCGCCCCTATAGGGCGCACCGTGCGTCTTGGCCGGTCACGCACAGGCGAGGAACCGCCATACCCCCGCAGGCGACAACGCGCGGAACCCACCCACCAGGGGCGCGGGGAACTGCGCAAAAACCCACGACGTACGGGCAGATGGCGACGCACCGGTACGCACCCGATGGGGGCGCGGGGAACTGCGCAAAAACCCGCAGCACACCCCGGCAGGGACCCGCAGGCTACGCCGCCCCGCCCCCGCCCCGGAACCACCGCACCGTCTCCTCCAGCCCCCGCTCCAGCGAAACCGCCCTCAGCCCCGGGAACAGCTCGCGCAGCACCCCGTCATCGGCCTGGGAGTCCCGTACATCGCCCCGCCGGGGCTCCTCATGGCGGATCTCGACCGCCGACTCCATGGTCTTGGCGACCCGGTGGGCGAGTTCCAGGACGCTCACCCGCGTGCCGAAGGCCAGGTTGACCGGGCTCGCGCAGGTGACCTTCCGCTCGACGGCGTCGGCGAGCACGCGCGCGACCGTTCCGACGTAGGTGAAGTCGCGGGTCTGGTGGCCGTCCCCGTACACCGTCAGCGGCTCCCCGCGCAGCGCCGCGTCGATGAACGAGGGGACGACCGCGGCGTACGCGTGCCCCGCGGGCTGCAGCGGCCCGTAGACGTTGAAGAAGCGGAAGACGAGGGCCGGGAGGCCGAAGGCCGGCCCGTAGGCCAGTGTGTAGGCCTCGGTGGCGAGCTTGCTGGCGGCGTAGGGGCTCAGCGGCCGGGTCGGCAGGTCCTCGTGCTTGGGCAGGTCGGTGACCGCGCCGTACACCGAGGACGAGGACGCGGCGACCAGATGCGTGCCCCTGCGGCGGCACGCTTCCAGAACCCGTACGGTGCCGGTCGCGTTGACCTCGTGGCTGGCGAACGGATCCGCCAGGGAGCGCGGCACGGACGGGCGTGCGGCCAGGTGGACCACGGCGTCGGCCCCGGCCACCACGTCCTCCAGCAGGGTGCGGTCGAGGATGCTGCCCTCGACCAGTTCCGCGCCCGTGCCCGCGAGGTTGGCCGCCGAGCCGGTGCTCAGGTCGTCCAGGACCAGGACCTCGCCGACCCCGGGGCGGGAAGCGAGCTCGCGGCACAGGTTGGCTCCGATGAAGCCGGCGCCTCCGGTCACTACGACGTTCAACGGTTCACACCTTTCGGTTGGGCTGGTGAGGGCCACCAGCCGCGTGCGACAGCGATGGAGGCGTAGAGGTCGTGGGTGTCCCGGACCAGGCGCTCGGCCCCGAACCGCGCCGCGGTGTAGGTGCGCGCCTGCTGTCCCAGGCGGTGGCGGAGCGGGGCGTCGCGGAGCAGTTCGACGGTGTGCCGGGTGAGTTCACCGGCGTCGGGTGGGGCCAGCAGGCCGGTGCGGCCGTCCTGGACCACTTCGGCCACGCTGCCGACGTTGGTCGCCACGGTCGGCAGTCCTGCTAGGCCGGCCTCGATGAGGCTGACCGGCATGCCCTCGTTGTCCGAGGTGAGCAGCACCAGATCCGCGGCGGCGTACACGGTCTCCACGTCGGGGCGCCAGCCCAGCAGATGCAGTGACTCGCGCAGATCGCCCGCCCCCGCGAGCTCACCGTGGAGGTCACCGTCTCCGCACACCAGGAACCGCGCGTCCGGAACCGCCCGGCGTACCTCGCGGGCCACCGTCAGGAACCTGTCCGGCCGTTTGATCCTCGTCAGCCGTCCTACGTAGGCGACGACGGGGCCGTCCTGCGGGAGCCCGAGTCGTGCGCGTGCCTCGGACCGCGGGGGAGGCACGGCGGAGGTGGTGCCGGGCGGGATCACGGCGTACTGCCGTGGCCGGCCGATGCCGGCGGCGAGCAGGTCGTCGCGGACGGCACCCCCGACCGCCACCAGCCGGTCGGTGACGGCCGCCAGGCTCCGCTCGGCCTGGACGAGGATCCGGGTCTTGGCCGGTGAGAAGTAGCCCTGGAGAAGGTGGCCGTGGAAGGTGTGCACGCACGAGGGCACCCGGGCGAGTTTGGCCGCGGCGCGTCCCAGCGCCCCTGCCTTGGCGGTGTGCGTGTGCACGATGTGCGGCCGGAACGCGCGCATGGCCGTGGTCAGCTCGGCCAGTGCCCGCAGATCGTCGGTGGGCCGCACGGCGCGGCCGAGGGTGGGGACCCGCCGTACCCGTACGTCAGGGGCCCGCTGGTCGACGTAGTCGGCCTCGTCCGGGCCGACATGTCCGGCGTACAGCCGGTGGTCGAACAGTTCCTCGTCGAGCCCGCGCATCAGCGTGGAGACCTGGAGGGCCGGGCCGCCCACGTTCATTCTCGCGATGACCCTCATCACCCGGATACGCCGGGCGCGGGGGTCGTGACCGGTGGTGCGACGCCGGGCAGTCACCATTCAGCCTCACTGCGTTCCAGGCCCTGGCCACCGCCGAGGCGGGCACCGGTGCACGTTCATGACGGGCCGTCATCGTCACACGGCGGAAAGTGAGGGGAGGGGCGACGTGCCGCCCGCGCTGGGACCGGCACACCTACGGCGTACACGTATCCCGCCGGTACACGCCGAAGGGGCCGGGATCGCGCTCTGCGACCCCGGCCCCTTCGGCGTGCCAGAACACTGGCGGCACTGGCCTACTTCACGGGCTCCGGCTCCGGCTCGTTCTCCGTCTGCGCCTCGCCCGCCGGGTCGATCGGCGTCCTGACGGAGTCGAGGAGCAGCTGGGCGACGTCCACGACCTGGATGGACTCCTTGGCCTTGCCGTCGTTCTTCTTGCCGTTGACCGAGTCGGTCAGCATGACGAGGCAGAACGGGCAGGCGGTGGAGACGATGTCCGGGTTCAGGGAGAGGGCCTCGTCGACGCGCTCGTTGTTGATGCGCTTGCCGATCCGCTCCTCCATCCACATCCGGGCGCCGCCGGCGCCGCAGCAGAAGCCGCGCTCCTTGTGGCGGTGCATCTCCTCGTTGCGCAGGCCCGGGACCTTGCCGATGATCTCGCGCGGCGGCGTGTAGATCTTGTTGTGGCGGCCCAGGTAGCACGGGTCGTGGTAGGTGATGATGCCCTCGACCGGGGTGACCGGGATCAGCTTGCCCTCGTCCACCAGGTGCTGGAGGAGCTGGGTGTGGTGGATGACCTCGTAGTCGCCGCCGAGCTGCGGGTACTCGTTGCCGATCGTGTTGAGGCAGTGCGGGCAGGTCGCGACGATCTTCTTGGCCGACCTGGGCTTGCGGGACTCCTCCGTCACCTTGCCGTCGTCGTCCATCTCCTCGCCGAACGCCATGTTCAGAGCCATGACGTTCTCCATGCCGAGCTCCTGGAACAGGGGCTCGTTGCCGAGGCGGCGGGCGGAGTCACCGGTGCACTTCTCGTCGCCGCCCATGATCGCGAACTTGACGCCCGCGATGTGGAGCAGCTCGGCGAACGCCTTGGTGGTCTTCTTGGCCCGGTCCTCCAGGGCGCCGGCGCAGCCGACCCAGTACAGGTACTCGACCTCGGTGAGGTCCTCGATGTCCTGGCCGACGACCGGCACCTCGAAGTCGACCTCCTTGGTCCACTCCAGGCGCTGCTTCTTGGCCAGGCCCCAGGGGTTGCCCTTCTTCTCCAGGTTCTTGAGCATCGTGCCCGCCTCGGACGGGAACGCGGACTCGATCATCACCTGGTAGCGGCGCATGTCGACGATGTGGTCGATGTGCTCGATGTCCACCGGGCACTGCTCGACGCAGGCGCCGCAGGTGGTGCAGGACCACAGGACGTCCGGGTCGATGACGCCGTTCTCCTCGGCGGTGCCGATCAGCGGGCGCTCGGCCTCCGCGAGGGCGGCGGCGGGGACGTCCTTGAGCTGCTCCTCGGACGCCTTCTCCTCGCCCTCCACGGTCTTGCCGCCGCCGGTGAGCAGGTAGGGCGCCTTGGCGTGCGCGTTGTCGCGCAGCGACATGATCAGCAGCTTCGGGGACAGCGGCTTGCCGGTGTTCCAGGCCGGGCACTGCGACTGGCAGCGGCCGCACTCGGTGCAGGTGGAGAAGTCCAGCAGGCCCTTCCACGAGAACTGCTCGACCTGCGAGACACCGAAGACGTCGTCCTCGCCCGGGTCGGTGAAGTCGATCGGCTTGCCGCCGCTCGACATCGGCAGCAGCGCGCCGAGCGCGGTCTCGCCCTTGGCGTTCCGCTTGAACCAGATGTTCGGGAAGCCCAGGAAGCGGTGCCAGGCCACACCCATGTCCGTCTTCAGGGAGACCGTGATCATCCAGATGAAGGAGGTGGAGATCTTCAGGCACGCGAAGAAGTAGGTGAGGTTCTGGAGCGTGGAGAGGTTCATGCCCCTCAGCCACGACACCACCGGGTACGAGATGAAGAACGACGCCTCGTAGCCGCCCACGTGGTGCTGGGCGCCCTCAAGCGCGTGCAGCATGAAGATGCAGACGCCGATGATGAGGATGACGGCCTCGACGAAGTACGCCTGGCCGAAGTTCGAGCCGGCGAAGCGGGACTTGCGGCCCGGCTTGTTCGGCTTGCTCAGCTGCCGGATCACGATCAGGGCGAGGATGCCGAGCGTCGTCGTCGTGCCGATGAACTCGACGAAGACGTTGTACGGAGCCCAGTCGCCGAGGATCGGCAGGAGCCAGTCGGCCTGGAAGAGCTGGCCGATGGCGTTGACGATCGTCAGCACCAGTGTGTAGAAGCCCACCGCCACGAACCAGTGCGCGACACCGACGACGCCCCAGCGGTTCATCCGGGTGTGGCCGAGGAACTCCCTGACCACGGTGAGGGTTCGTTGGAAGGGTTCGTCCGTGCGCGTGCCCGCGGGCACGTTCTGACCGAGCCGCATGAAGCGGTAGAGCTGTAGGAGGGCGCGGGCGAACAGGGCCACGCCGACCACGATCAGAACCAGCGACACGATGATCGCGGCGAGTTGCATTTCGGGGCTCCTCGGGCCTGCTGCGAGGGACATTACTAAGCGGTAACTTATGCAGTCCGTTCGAGACTACCCGCATCTTTACCCGCACTGTAGCCAGGAGCAGGGTGATCTGGGTCGCTGAGGTGGTGCCCCGGGCCGATCGACGGGGTCTCGCGCCATCGCGGGTGCCGGATACGCGGACGGCGTCCCGGCCGGGGCCGGGACGCCGTGCTGCCGCTGTGCTACCGCCGTACGGATGTCCGGGTCGCTGCTGAACCGCCCGTCACGAACTGCGGCGGCGACGCATCGCGAGCAGCATGCCACCGCCCGCCGCGATCATCCCGGCCGCGGCGCCGCCGTAGGCCAGGGCCTTCTCGGCACCTGTCTTGGCGAGGCTGTCGTCACCGCCGGCCGTCGTGAGGCCGTGTTCGCTGCCGGAGTGCCACGTGTGCTGCCCGTGTCCGTCCTCCCACCCACCGTTCGGGCCGCCGCCTCCACCGGGCGTGCCTCCGGCGGGCGGGTAGGCGGCCCCGATCACCTGGATCTGGACGGAGCAGGTGTGCTGGGGGCCGTGCCAGGCGGTGAGACTGAACATGTGCATGCCGCGGTGGGCCCACGGGATGTGCACGGTGCCCTCCACCGTTCCGCTGCCGTCCGCGTGGCGCAGCCTGAGCGCTCTCTGGTCCAGCATCGCGAGGACCCTCTGGTGAGGGGTGAATCCCGTGCCGGTGAAGTGCACCGCGTCCCCGATGTGCACCGTGGTGGCGCTGAGCGTCACGCACGACGCTGGAGGCGGGTACGGAGCCGCGGCGTGGGCGGTCTGGGCTCCTGCCAGCGGCGCGGCTACGAGCACGGCAGCGGATGCTGCTGATGCCAGTGCGACGCGCCATCTGGACGATGACGTCATTTTCTTCACTCTCCTCGACTCGGCTTCCGTTCGGGCCAGGCGGCTGGCGCGTCCGCCGTATTCGCGATCAAGTCACCAAGATCTAGATATATGGGATAAATGGGACATATCTAAGGCAGTTGACGGGGCGTCGCCCAGAAGTCACCGGATGGGGGAGTGGCGAGGATGTTCCGCGGGCCGACGGGGCGAACCCAGGGGTGTCTCCCGGGCTCTGGGTACGGGAGTCCCTATCTTCGACTGGGTGAAAAGGGAACAGAACATCTCAATTCGGATGGTTCCCTCGGTCCTATGAGGGGTGCAGCTTGGATCTCCACGGTTTCCTTAAAGCCCTTGCCAGACGCTGGCCGACCGTCGTGGCGTGCCTGGCGCTCGCGATCGGGGCGGCGCTCGCCGTGACGGGCTTGAGCACCGCCGTCTACGAGGCCAGGACGCAGCTCTTCGTCGCCACGCGCACCGGAGCGGACACCACCCAGCTGAACCAGGGGCAGAGCTTCTCGCAGGCGCGCGTGCAGTCCTACGCCGCGATCGTGACGACTCGTCAGGTGACCGCGTCCGTGGTGCGGAAGCTGGGGCTGCACCTCACCCCGGAGGAACTGGCGTCCCGGATCACCGCCGTCGCCCCGCTCAACACGGTGCTCATCGACATCACCGTCCGGGACACGGTGCCCGAGCGGGCCGCGCGCATCGCCAACGCCGTGGCGAAGCGATTCAGCGCCGTCGTGGAACAGCTGGAGACACCCAGGCGCCTGCCGGGCACGGACTCCGGACAGCACCGCAAGAACCCCACGGACGACCGCGTCTCGCCCGTGTCCCTCGGCGTCACCCAGGAGGCCATCACCCCCACCGCCCCCGTCTCTCCCCGCCCGGCGCTGAACCTGGCCGCGGGGGTGCTCGGCGGACTGCTGCTCGCCGCCGCGCTCGTCGCCCTGCGCGAGACGCTCGACACCACACTGAAGAACAGTGAGGCGCTCGGCGAGTTCACCGCACTGCCCGGCCTCGGCGTCATCCCGTTCGACCGCAATGCCCCCAGGAGCCCGCTCATCACGTCCGACGTGCACTCCACGCGCGCCGAGGCGTTCCGCAAGCTGCGCACCAACCTGCAGTTCTCCCAGGTGGACGATCCGCCGCGGATCATCGTGGTGACGAGTTCGGTGCCCGGTGAGGGCAAGACCAACACCGCCGTGAACCTCGCCCTCTCGCTCGCCGAAGCGGGCGTCGCCACCTGCCTGGTGGACGCCGATCTGCGGCGCCCGTGCGTCGCCCCGACCTTCGGCCTCGTCCAGGACGCGGGTCTGACCACGGTGCTCATCGGGCAGGCCCGGATCGGGGACGTGGTGCAGCAGGCCGTCGGCGGGCTCGCGGTGCTCACCAGCGGGCCCGTGCCGCCGAACCCCACGGAACTGCTCGCCTCCGCGCGCATGGAGGAGGTGCTGCGCGAACTGGCGAAGACCTACGAGGTCGTGATCGTCGACACCGCGCCGCTGCTGCCGGTCGCCGACACCGTGGGGCTCGCCTCGCTGGCCCAGGGCACGCTGCTCGTCGTCCGCGCCGCGAAGACCAGGCGGGACCAGGTGCGTACCGCCGCCCAGTCGCTCGAACGGGTGGGCGTACGGGTCCTCGGTACGGTCTTCAGCGCGGCCCCCGTTCCCAAGGGCGACGGCTACGGCTCCTACGGGCACTACGGCGAGCTGCCCGCTCCGCGTGGGGCGGCCGCGGGCACGGCAGGGGCGCCCGCGGGGCCGCGGCGCGAAGGCGAGCGATGACCCGGGTCCTGTTCGTCTGCACGGGCAACGTGCACCGCTCGGTGCTCGCCGAGCGGCTGCTGGCCGCGAGGCTCCCGGCAGGCTCGTCCGTGCGGGCGGAGAGCGCCGGCACCCTGGCGCACCTGCGTCCGGGGATGGAGAGCGGCACCCGCGCGGTGCTGGAGCGCATGGGCGGCAGCGGTCACGGCTTCTCGGCGCGCCCGCTCACCGAACGGCTGGTCGCGGAGGCGTCCTTGGTGCTCGGGCTCGCGCGCGAGCACCGCGAGGCGGCCGTGCGGCTCGCCCCGTCGGCGATGCGGCGCTGCTTCACGCTGAAGGAGTTCGTGCGTCTGGCGGCGGGGGGAACCGCGAGGGACGCGGCGGACGCGATGGCGCCGTGCCGGGACGGAGCGTCGGCCGCGGACGGCGGGCCGAGGGACGAACGGGTGCCATGGGTCGTACGCCTCGGGACTGCGGACGGACGGGGACCGGGCGATGTGGCCGCCCGGGTGGCGGACGACGGGGAAGGTCCGGGCGGCCCGGAGGGTTTCGACAAGGTGGTGGCCGCCGCGGCGGCGCGCCGGGGCCGGACCGCACCGGTCCCGGAGGCCGAGGACGACGTGGCGGACCCCTGGGCGAAACCGCGTGATGTGCTCTACGAGTGCGCCCGGGAGATCGACCGGGCCGTGAGCCGGCTGGCCCTGCTGCTGGGCGGGGGCGGCACGAGCGGGTGAGGGAGCCTCGCTCGGCCCTCGCTCGGCCTTCGCTCGCCCTCGCTCGCACCGACCGCCCGGCCCCTGCCGTGGGCCGATGACCAGGGCTTTTCCGCGGTTGCCGTACGGCGTCGGACAAAAGTTGAGTCCCACTGACTCAGGTCTGTTGACGCCGGACGGGTGCCTCGTGCATCCTTGAGCCTGTTCCACTCAAGTCAGCTGGAGGAATCGAAAATGGCACGTGCGGTCGGCATCGACCTGGGCACGACTAACTCCGTCGTCAGCGTTCTGGAGGGCGGCGAGCCCACCGTCATCACCAACGCCGAGGGCGCCAGGACCACGCCGTCCGTCGTCGCCTTCGCGAAGAACGGCGAGGTGCTCGTCGGCGAGGTGGCCAAGCGCCAGGCGGTCACCAACGTGGACCGGACCGTCCGGTCGGTCAAGCGCCACATGGGCACTGACTGGAAGATCAACCTGGACGGCAAGGACTTCAACCCGCAGCAGATGAGCGCCTTCATCCTGCAGAAGCTGAAGCGGGACGCCGAGTCGTACCTGGGCGAGAAGGTGACCGACGCGGTCATCACCGTCCCGGCGTACTTCAACGACTCGGAGCGCCAGGCCACCAAGGAGGCCGGCGAGATCGCGGGCCTGAACGTCCTGCGCATCGTCAACGAGCCCACCGCCGCCGCCCTGGCGTACGGCCTCGACAAGGACGACCAGACCATCCTCGTCTTCGACCTCGGTGGCGGCACCTTCGACGTGTCCCTCCTCGAGATCGGTGACGGCGTCGTCGAGGTGAAGGCCACCAACGGTGACAACCACCTCGGTGGTGACGACTGGGACCAGCGTGTCGTCGACTACCTGGTCAAGCAGTTCCAGTCCGGCCACGGCGTGGACCTGAGCAAGGACAAGATGGCCCTCCAGCGCCTCCGAGAGGCCGCCGAGAAGGCCAAGATCGAGCTGTCCTCGTCCACCGAGACCTCGATCAACCTGCCCTACATCACGGCCTCCGCCGAGGGCCCGCTGCACCTGGACGAGAGGCTCACCCGGGCCCAGTTCCAGCAGCTGACGGCCGACCTGCTGGAGCGCTGCAAGACGCCGTTCCACAACGTCATCAAGGACGCCGGCATCCAGCTCGGCGAGATCGACCACGTCGTCCTCGTCGGTGGCTCCACCCGTATGCCCGCCGTCGCCGAGCTCGTCAAGGAGCTGACCGGCGGCAAGGAGGCCAACAAGGGTGTGAACCCGGACGAGGTCGTCGCCATCGGCGCCTCGCTCCAGGCCGGTGTCCTCAAGGGTGAGGTCAAGGACGTCCTGCTCCTCGACGTGACCCCGCTGTCCCTCGGTATCGAGACCAAGGGCGGCATCATGACCAAGCTCATCGAGCGCAACACCACGATCCCGACCAAGCGGTCCGAGATCTTCACGACGGCCGAGGACAACCAGCCGTCCGTGCAGATCCAGGTCTACCAGGGCGAGCGCGAGATCGCGGCGTACAACAAGAAGCTCGGCATGTTCGAGCTGACCGGTCTGCCCCCGGCCCCGCGTGGCGTCCCGCAGATCGAGGTGTCCTTCGACATCGACGCCAACGGCATCATGCACGTGACCGCCAAGGACCTGGGCACGGGCAAGGAGCAGAAGATGACCGTCACCGGCGGCTCCTCGCTGCCGAAGGACGAGGTCGACCGGATGCGACAGGAGGCCGAGCAGTACGCGGAGGAGGACCACCGCCGCCGCGAGGCCGCCGAGACCCGCAACCAGGGCGAGCAGCTCGTCTACCAGACGGAGAAGTTCCTCAAGGACAACGAGGACAAGGTCCCCGGCGAGATCAAGACCGAGGTCGAGGCCGCCGTCGCCGAGCTCAAGGAGACGCTCAAGGGCGAGGACACCGCCGAGATCCGCACCGCCACCGAGAAGGTCGCGGCCGTCTCGCAGAAGCTCGGCCAGGCCATGTACGCCGACGCCCAGGCCGCGCAGGCCGCGGGCGGTGCCGGTGACGCCGGTGCCGGCCAGGCGAAGGCCGAGGACGACGTCGTGGACGCCGAGATCGTCGACGAGGACCGCAAGGACGGTGCCGCGTGACGGAGGAGACCCCGGGCTTCGAGGAGAAGCCCGACGTCCCCTCCGGCGTCACCCCTGAGGACGCCGAGCCGAAGGCCGCCTCTTCCTCTCCGAAGGAGGCGGCGGCCCCGGCGGGGGACGCGAACGCGCAGAACGCCGGTCTGGTGGCCCAGCTCGACCAGGTCCGCACGGCGCTCGGTGAGCGCACGGCCGACCTCCAGCGCCTTCAGGCCGAATACCAGAACTACCGCCGACGCGTCGAACGCGACCGGATCACGGTCAAGGAGATCGCCATCGCGAACCTCCTGACCGAGCTCCTGCCCGTGCTCGACGACATCGGCCGCGCCCGGGACCACGGCGAGCTCGTCGGCGGCTTCAAGTCCGTCGCCGAGTCGCTGGAGACGGTCGCGGCGAAGATGGGTCTGCAGCAGTTCGGCAAGGAGGGCGAGCCCTTCGACCCGACGATCCACGAGGCCCTGATGCACTCGTACGCGCCGGATGTCACCGAGACGACGTGCGTGGCGATTCTGCAGCCCGGGTATCGCTTCGGCGAGCGCACCATCCGCCCCGCGCGGGTGGCCGTCGCCGAGCCGCAGCCCGGAGCTCAGAGCGTCAAGGCGGAGGAGACGTCCGAGACGACGGGCGACGACAAGGAGAGCGGTGGCCCGGACGAGGGCTGACGTGATCGCCGCGGGAGCCCGTGACGGGCTCCCCGCGGAGAACGACATCGAGCGGGACATCGAACGGAAGGAGGGACGTCGGGGATGAGCACCAAGGACTTCATCGAGAAGGACTACTACAAGGTCCTCGGCGTCCCCAAGGACGCCACCGAGGCCGAGATCAAGAAGGCGTACCGGAAACTCGCCCGCGAGTTCCACCCGGACGCCAACAAGGGCAACGCCAAGGCGGAGGAGCGCTTCAAGGAGATCTCCGAGGCGAACGACATCCTCGGCGACCCCAAGAAGCGCAAGGAGTACGACGAGGCGCGCGCCCTCTTCGGCAACGGCGGCTTCCGTCCCGGTCCCGGGGCGGGAGGAGGATCGTTCAACTTCGACCTGGGTGACCTCTTCGGAGGCCAGGGCGGGGGAGCCGGCGGCGGAGGGTTCGGCAGCGGCGGCGGTCTCGGTGACGTCTTCGGGGGCCTGTTCAACCGCGGTGGCGGCGCGGGCACGCGTACGCAGCCCAGGCGCGGCCAGGACATCGAGTCCGAGGTCACGCTGAGCTTCATGGAGGCGGTGGACGGTGCGACCGTACCGCTGCGCATGTCCTCGCAGGCGCCCTGCAAGGCCTGTTCGGGCACCGGCGACAAGAACGGCACGCCGCGCGTGTGCCCGACCTGTGTCGGCACCGGCCAGGTGGCGCGAGGCTCGGGCGGCGGCTTCTCCCTGACCGACCCCTGCCCGGACTGCAAGGGCCGTGGGCTCATCGCCGAGCACCCCTGCCTGGAGTGCAACGGCAGCGGCCGGGCGAAGTCGTCCCGGACGATGCAGGTCCGCATCCCCGCGGGCGTCACGGACGGGCAGCGCATCCGGCTGCGCGGCAAGGGCGCGCCCGGCGAGCGGGGCGGCCCGGCCGGCGACCTGTATGTCGTCGTCCATGTGGACGCGCACCCCGTCTTCGGCCGCAAGGGCGACAACCTGACGGTGACCGTCCCCGTGACGATCGCGGAGGCCGCCCTCGGCGCCGAGATCCGGGTGCCCACCCTGGGCGGGCCCCCGGTGACCCTGAAGCTGCCCCCGGGCACGCCGGGCGGGCGCACGCTGCGCGCCCGCGGCAAGGGCGCGGTCCGCAAGGACGGCACCCGCGGCGACCTCCTGGTCACCGTCGAGGTGAGTGTTCCCAAGGACGTGACGGGGAAGGCTCGTGACGCACTGGAGGCGTATCGCGAGGCGACCGCGGACGAGGATCCGCGGGCGGAGCTGTTCCAGGCGGCGAAGGGAGCATGAGGAGATGGACGGCCGTCGACGCAATCCGTACGAACTGACCGAGGAAACCCCGGTCTACGTCATCTCGGTGGCGGCCCAGCTCTCCGGACTGCACCCCCAGACTCTGCGCCAGTACGACCGCCTGGGGCTCGTGTCGCCGGACCGCACGGCCGGCCGGGGCCGGCGCTACTCGGCCCGCGACATCGAACTGCTGCGCCAGGTGCAGCAGTTGTCGCAGGACGAGGGCATCAACCTGGCCGGCATCAAGCGCATCATCGAACTGGAGAACCAGGTCGCCGCGCTGCAGTCCCGTGTCGCGGAGCTTCAGGACGCGCTGGACGGCGCGGCGGCGGCGATGCGCCAGCGCGAGGCGGCTGTGCACGCCTCGTACCGCCGTGACCTCGTGCCGTACCAGGAGGTACAGCAGACCAGTGCGCTGGTGGTGTGGCGGCCGAAGCGGCAGCAGTAGGACCGGCGGCGTCCGGTCAGCCGTGCGAGAGGCCGGGAGGCCACACCTCCCGGCCTCTTGCCGTGCGGAGGTTTGGAAACCGTGCGGGCACCACACTCTCTTGGTCTTCACTTGACTTCTACGTGAATGCTGTTGCCATCTCGTTAACCGGTACTTCTTGACGCTGTGCACCGTCTACGCGTTGGCTTTCAGCCATTGGGGCGCAGTGCTGCTCCCCCGCCCGGAAGGCCCCTGTTGTGACTGCTCGTACCACCCGTAGGACTGCTGTGCGTCGTACCGCCATAGCCCTGGCCGCTTCTGCGGCTGCCGTATCGCTCGCCGCTTGCGGCGCCTTCGACGGATCCAGCGGGGGCAGCGGTTCCGCGACCCCGAAGAAGGGCGACGACATCCAGGTGGGCCTCCTTCTGCCCGAGAAGGAGAACCCGAGGTACGACAACTTCGACTACCCGATCATCCAGAAGCAGGTGCAGTCCCTCACTCACGGCAAGGGCAAGGTCGTCTACGCCAATGCCGAGGCGGACGCGGCCAAGCAGAGCCAGCAGCTCGACCAGATGATCCAGGACAAGGTCGACGTCCTGCTGGTGGACGCGGTGGACTCCAAGGCCATCGCGCCGGATGTGCAGAAGGCCAAGGACGCGGGCATTCCCGTCATCGCCTACGACCGGCTCGCGCAGGGCCCGATCGACGCGTACATCTCCTTCGACAACGAGCTTGTCGGCCAGGTGCAGGGGCGCGCCCTTGTCGAGAAGCTGAACGACTCCACCGGGTCCAGCAAGATCGTCATGATGAACGGCTCGCCCACCGACCCCAACGCGGCGCAGTTCAAGGAGGGCGCGCTCAGCGAGCTCTCGGGCAAGGTGAACATCGTCGCGAAGTACGACACCAAGGACTGGAAGCCGGAGAACGCCAAGGCGAACATGCTCGAGGCGATCAAGGCCGTCGGCGCGAACAACATCGCCGGGGTGTACTCCGCGAACGACGGCATGGCCGGGGCGGTCATCGAGGCGCTCAAGGAGTCGGGCGTCACCAAGCTTCCGCCGGTGACCGGGCAGGACGCGTCGCTGGACGCGGTGCAGCGGATCGTCACGGGCGAGCAGTACATGAGCGTGTACAAGTCCTATCCGCAGGAGGCGACCAACGCCGCGGAGATGGCGGTGGCCAAGGTCCAGGGCCGCTCCATCGAGTTCGACGCGCTGACCCGTGACTCGGTCGACAGCCCGACGGAGAAGAAGATCCCGTCCATGCTTGTTCCGGTGGTCGCGCTGACCCAGAAGAACATCAAGGACACGGTGGTCCAGGACAACATCTTCACCATCCAGCAGATCTGCACGGCGGCGTACAGGACGGCCTGCGCGGAAATCAGACTGAAGTAGCCACTCCTGCGGGCGCGCGGACGATTGCGCGCAGTTTCCCGCGCCCCTGCCGAGCCCGCTCCGGCACGTCGCCGCCTGCGGGCGGGCGGGCGGTTTTGCGCAGTTCCCCGCGCCCCTAATCTGCTTGAGGCCGCTCCGGCACGTCGGCACCTGCGGGTGGGTGGGTGGTTTTGCGCAGTTCCCCGCGTCCCTGTGGTGTGGCCTTGCGGTGCGTCGTTGTCTGCGGGTGGGTGGGGCGTTTTGCGCAGTCCCCCGCGCCCCTGTGGTGTGGCCTTGCGGTGCGTCGTTGTCTGCGGGTGGGTGGGGCGATTTGGGCAGTTCCCCGCGTCCCTGGTGGTCGCCCTTCCGTGCGTCGTCACCTGCTGGTGGGCCGCGGCTGCCCACCCGGTGAAGCCACATGCCGCAGACGACGATGCACCGAAGCGGCCTCGAAAGGGGCGCGGGGAACTGGGCGAAGAACCCCGACGCGCCCGCAGGGGCCGACGTGCCGAAGCGGGTTCGACAGTGGCGCGGGGAACTGCGCAAATCCCCCCACGCAGCCGCAGGTCATATCGGCCCCCCAGCGGAGCGACCCGGTTGCGGAGCCGCCCCGCTCCGCGCATAGTTGCGCTGCGGAGACAGGAGTCCGCAGAAGTCAAAGCCAGGGGTGGAAGATGGCCGGGCACGGGACGGACGCGCATCCGCACGGCGCTGACCGCCTCTGCGAGACCGGAAACCGCGTGTACTCCCGTGCCGTACGCCGAGGCCGCGTACCCCGCGCGGACGCCGGCCCCGTGCCCTGCCTGCTGGAACTCGCGCTGCTGCACCCGGACCCGGACGACATGGACTGGCTGGTGCCGACCTCCCCGCAGGAGGTCATGACCCGGCTGTTGCGCGGTGTCCACGACGAGGTCAGCGCGAGCCAGGCCAGGGTGGGGGCGGCCGTGGCGGCGGCCGAGTGGTATGCCGGGCTCGGCGGCCGCGGCTGCGAGCAGACGCCCACGGAGGGCGTGGCGATCCGCGTCCTGGACGGGCTGCCGCGGATCCGCGCCGCCATGGACGAGGCGACCGAGCTGTGCGCGAGCGAGGTACTGACGGTCCAGCCGGGCGGGATCCGCCGCGAGGACGAGCTCTCCGAGGGCCTGCACCGGGCGCTGGAGATGCGCCGCAGGGGCGTACGCATGCGCGACCTGTACACGCATGTCGCCCGCCACGGCCAAGGACTGCACACGTACATGGAGTTGATGGGCGACGCGGCCGAGGCGCGCACCCTGGACGAGGTGCCCGAGCGCCTGATCCTCTTCGACCGCAAGGTCGCGTTCATCCCCGCGAACACCGACCGCACGATCGCGCTGGAGCTGCGGCATCCGGCGCTCATCGACTATCTGGTGACCGTGTTCGAGCGTCTGTGGCGGCTCGCGATCCCGCTCACCTCCCCGCTCCCGGACACGGGCATCGACGGCATCACCCACCGGGAGCGCTCGATCGCGGCGCTGCTCGCGGAGGGCCACCAGGACGCGGTCATCGCCGAGCGGCTTGGGATCAGTGTCCGTACCTGCCGTGCGCACATCGCCCGGCTCTCGGAGACCCTGGGCGCGGCGAGCAGGACGCAACTGGGCGTCCGTATCGCCCAGGAGGGCCTGGACGGGCCGGTGCGTTCGGCGGGGCCGCTCCCGGCCGAGGCGTCCGGCGCGCCGGCGCGAGGTCTCATGGCGGGGGACTACCCCCGGGGGCCTGGTCGTTCTGGGTCAGAATCCCCGACTGCGCTATGAGGTAGCCGAGTTGGGCTCGGCTGCCGCTGCCCAGGGCGGTGGCCAGCTTCGCGATGTGGGCGCGGCAGGTGCGCACGTTCATGCCCAGGCGGCGTGCGATCGCCTCGTCGACGTGGCCCTCCACCAGGAGTTTGGCGATGGAGTGCTGGATGTCCGTGATGCCGTCCGGGTCGGTCTCGTAAGGGGTTCCCGCCCGCAGTGGCACTGCCCGGCCCCACATGAACTCGAAGACCTTGATCAGATAGCGGACGAGACCCGGATGCCTGAGCTCCAGGGCGACCTGGCGGTCATCGCTGACCGGGATGAACGCCACGGTCTCGTCGCAGATGATCAGGCGTTCCACGAGTTCGTCGATGGTGCGGTACTCCACCTTCCCGGTGGAGAACTGGTCCACGTAGGCCAGGCGCTCGGGGCTGTAGCGCGCCGTGTGCTGGTACAGGGTCCGGATGCGCACACCGCGATCCATCAGCGTCCGGTCGCGTTCAAGCCCCTCTATGAGCCTGCGCTCGGGGCGCTGGCCGCTCGGCTGGACCGTGAGCATCTCGTTCTGGCACTGGGATGTCGCCAGGTCGAGCGATGTGTTGATGCGGTCGAGGCCCTCCAGCACCGTTATCGCGTGTGTGGGCACGGTCAACTGCGCGCTGAGGGCCATGAATGGCTCGAAAGTCTCGGCGAGCCCCGTCGACAGCCGCCTGCGCTCGGATATCTCACGTTCTATGGGGCTGAGCCGCTGAGCGAGGGCGACCGTGGGCGGAACCGGGCGCAACCAGGTGGCGTCGTCTGGATCGGGGTGAAGGAGTGCGAACTCCATCAGACAGGGAGCGTCTTCTGCGTCGGAGCGGGCGATACGTCCCATGCGCAGTGCGTTCGCGTAGAGGCGGCCGCCCTCCTCGCACAGCTCGGTCAAGGCGTGGGGATGTATCGCTTTGGACCGATTTGTTGTCAAAACTCCACCCCCCAGGGTCCTGAACGTGCAGGAACATGATGCACCGATTGTGTGGCCATGACGTGCCTGAATGAGCCATCGTCTTACTACAGGACGGGGGAATAGGGGACTTCAAGTGAGGACGAAGCCGACTATGGGTAAGAGAATGCTTCGCTCGGCGCTTGCCGTTGCCTTCTCCGCCGGTGTGGCCCTCGGGGTACTGGGTGGCCTCTCCAGCGCGCGGGGGGACGATGTGCGAGCGGACAGTGTGTGGTCAGTGACGCACCAGTCTTCTCCGGCGGACGCCGACAAGGCTGCCGCGAGCCCGGATGACAGCGTGTGGAGCTGATGTGACCACTCCTCCGGACGACCGCTCCTTCCGTCGGGAGATGGCCACGGCCTACCGCTCCGGCTGGCACTTCATCGACCTGGTCACCGCGGTTCCTCACAGTGGAGACTCGCTGATGGTGACCGTGTTCGGCGAGCCGGTTGTCGTCTCGCGGGACGAGGACGAGGACGTGCGGGCGTACCGGCTTCTGCGGCGGCCTCGGGGGGCGCCGCAGCCCGTACGGTGTGCCATACGGTACGGAATGATCTTTGTGAACCTGGACCAGCGTGACCACCGACTGGTCGAACCCGACGGTACCGACACCAGGACCATCTCAGCCACCCCCCGCAGTGCCTGACGCGATTCCCCCGTCGCAAGAGATCGCTCAGGCGCTTCCCCCCGCAGCGGCGTCACCGTGACCTGAACACGGTGACGCCGCTGCAGTTTGTGCGGACATCTCCGGTATCTCCGGATACGGTCCGGAACCGGCTATGGCTGAAATGCGGCGTGTCGGATCCGCCGCCGAGCCTCAGCCGTGCCCCAGCGCCCTGGTGAGCTCGATCTCGATCACCACACGTGACGGATTGGGCCTCGGCGTCCGCCCGTAGCGCTCGGCATAGCGTCGCTCCGCCTCCGCGATCCGCTCCGGGTCCCTGCGGACCCGCGCCAGGCCCTCCAGGGTCGCCCAGCGCCGCCCGTCCACCTGGCAGACCGCCACTCGCGCCCCTTCGGGCCCGGCCGTAGCCACATGTCTCACCTTCGCGCTCGTGACGCTCGCGATCACCCGGGCGAGGCGTGCCTCGGGGTCGTACGTCACTCCGACCGGAACGACGTGCGGGCTGCCGTCGGGGCGGAGGGTGGTCAGCGTGCACAGGTGCCGTTCCCGCCAGAAGCCGAGATACGGGGCGTCCGGCGTGCCGGGGTCCGAGGGGTGGGGAGCCATGAGCCGGAACTTAACGGTTCGCGCTCCCGTTCCTCGGCTTGAGTGCAGTAGACTCAACTTTGTGCACGTTGCTCCAGTCAGGCTGGAAGCGACGTCGAGCAGACGTCTGAGCGCGGGCGACGCTAGGAGGAGAAGGCGAACGTGGACGCCGAGCTGACCAACAGGAGCAGGGACGCGATCAACGCGGCCGGAGAGCGGGCGGTTGCGGACGGGCACCCGGACCTCACCCCCGCCCATCTGCTCCTGGCCCTGCTCGAGGGGCAGGACAACGAGAACATCACCGACCTGCTGGCCGCGGTCGACGCCGACCTGGCATCCGTACGGTCCGGCGGCGAGCGCGTGCTCGCCGGTCTGCCCAGCGTGACCGGGTCGACCGTCGCGCCGCCCCAGCCCAATCGCGATCTGCTCGCCGTGATCGCCGACGCGGGCAGGCGCGCCAGGGAGCTCGGCGACGACTATGTCTCCACCGAGCACCTGCTCATCGGTATCGCCGCGAAGGGGGGTGCCGCCGGGGACGTACTCTCCCAGCAGGGAGCGGACGCCAGGAAGCTCCTCGACGCGTTCCAGAAGAGCAGGGGAGGTCGCCGGGTGACGACCCCGGACCCGGAAGGCCAGTACAAGGCCCTGGAGAAGTTCGGCACGGACTTCACCGCAGCCGCGCGCGACGGAAAGCTGGACCCGGTCATCGGCCGGGACCAGGAGATCCGCCGTGTCGTACAGGTGCTGTCCCGCCGCACCAAGAACAACCCGGTCCTCATCGGCGAGCCCGGCGTCGGCAAGACGGCCGTGGTGGAGGGGCTCGCCCAGCGGATCGTGAAGGGCGACGTGCCCGAGTCCCTCAGGAACAAGAGGCTGGTCGCGCTCGACCTGGGTGCCATGGTCGCCGGCGCGAAGTACCGCGGCGAGTTCGAGGAGCGCCTGAAGACCGTCCTCGCCGAGATCAAGGACTCCGACGGCCAGATCATCACCTTCATCGACGAGCTGCACACCGTCGTGGGCGCCGGCGCGGGAGGCGACTCCGCGATGGACGCCGGCAACATGCTCAAGCCGATGCTGGCCCGCGGTGAGCTGCGCATGGTCGGCGCCACCACGCTGGACGAGTACCGCGAGCGGATCGAGAAGGACCCGGCGCTGGAGCGGCGTTTCCAGCAGGTGCTGGTCGCCGAGCCGACCGTCGAGGACACCATCGCGATCCTGCGCGGACTCAAGGGCCGCTACGAGGCCCATCACAAGGTGCAGATCGCGGACAGCGCGCTGGTCGCCGCGGCCACCCTCTCCGACCGTTACATCACCTCCCGCTTCCTGCCCGACAAGGCCATCGACCTGGTGGACGAGTCGGCATCCCGGCTGCGGATGGAGATCGACTCCTCCCCCGTCGAGATCGACGAGCTCCAGCGCGCCGTGGACCGGCTGCGCATGGAGGAGCTGGCGCTCAGCAAGGAGACCGACCAGGCCTCCAAGGAGCGCCTGGACAAGCTGCGCCGCGACCTCGCGGACAAGGAGGAGGAGCTGCGCGGGCTCAACGCCCGCTGGGAGAAGGAGAAGCAGTCCCTCAACCGGGTCGGTGAGCTGAAGGAGAAGCTGGACGACCTTCGCGGTCAGGCCGAACGCGCCCAGCGCGACGGCGACTTCGACACCGCCTCCAAGCTGCTGTACGGGGAGATCCCGGGCGTGGAGAAGGAGTTGGAGGCCGCCTCCGAGGCCGAGGAGGAGGCCTCCAAGGGCACGATGGTGAAGGACGAGGTCGGCCCCGACGACATCGCGGACGTCGTCGCCTCCTGGACCGGCATTCCCGCCGGACGCCTCCTGGAGGGGGAGACGCAGAAACTGCTGCGTATGGAGGAGGAGATCGGCAGGCGGCTGATCGGCCAGGGCGAGGCCGTGCGCGCTGTGTCGGACGCCGTACGCCGCAGCCGGGCCGGTATCGCCGACCCGGACCGGCCCACCGGCTCCTTCCTCTTCCTCGGCCCCACCGGCGTGGGCAAGACCGAACTGGCCAAGGCCCTGGCCGACTTCCTTTTCGACGACGAGCGGGCGATGGTCCGTATCGACATGTCGGAGTACGGCGAGAAGCACAGCGTCGCCCGGCTGGTCGGCGCCCCGCCCGGATACGTCGGCTACGAGGAGGGCGGCCAGCTCACCGAGGCCGTACGCCGCCGCCCGTACAGCGTGGTGCTGCTCGACGAGGTGGAGAAGGCCCACCCCGAGGTCTTCGACATCCTTCTGCAGGTGATGGACGACGGCCGTCTGACGGACGGTCAGGGCCGTACGGTCGACTTCCGCAACGTCATCCTCGTGCTGACCTCCAACCTGGGCAGCCAGTTCCTGGTCGACCCGATGACCAGCGAGGAGGAGAAGCGCCAGCAGGTGCTCGAGGTGGTGCGCGCCTCCTTCAAGCCGGAGTTCCTCAACCGGCTGGACGACCTGGTGGTCTTCTCGGCGCTGTCGAAGGACGAGCTGAGCCGGATCGCCCAGCTGCAGATCGACCGCCTGGCCAGGCGGCTGTCCGAGCGGCGGCTGACCCTGGAGATCACGCCCGCGGCGCTGGCCTGGCTCGCGGACGAGGGAAACGACCCGGCGTACGGCGCCCGGCCGCTGCGCCGCCTGGTGCAGACCGCCATCGGCGACCGGCTCGCCAAGGAGATCCTGTCCGGGGAGATCAAGGACGGCGACACGGTCCGGGTGGACACCTTCGGCGAGGGGCTGATCGTGGGCCCGGCCACGGGCAAGTCGCTGTGACGCGGCTGCCCCCGCCCGCCGAATCCGCGCTCGTCAGGCCGGATCATGTCAGCCTAGGGCTGACAGCTCCCGCCAGGGCTTGCCACCCCCCGCCCCGCATGGGGGAGGATGGCGGAATCCGTACGAAGGGAAGAACACGGTGAGCATCGACCCGTCCTCGATTCCGAATTTCGGGGGCCAGCCCGAGCCGCAGCCGCCGGCTGGACCCGTGGTTCCGGATCAGGACCTCGTGAAGCAGCTCCTGGACCAGATGGAGCTCAAGCACCTCGTCGACGAGGAGGGAGACCTCGTCGCGCCGTGGGAGCAGTTCCGTACGTACTTCATGTTCCGCGGCGAGGCCGATCAGCAGGTCTTCTCGGTGCGGACGTTCTACGACCGGCCGCACAAGATCGACGAGAAGACGCAGCTGCTGGAGTCCATCGACGACTGGAACCGGCGCACGCTGTGGCCCAAGGTGTACACGCACACGCACGACGACGGCACCGTCCGCCTCATCGGTGAGGCGCAGATGCTGATCGGCACGGGTGTCAGCCTGGAGCACTTCGTCTCGTCCACGGTCAGCTGGGTGCGGGCCGCCATCGAGTTCGACCGGTGGCTCGTGGAGCAGCTCGGCCTCGCGGAGGACGTCGACAACTCGGAGAAGCCCGAGGAAGACGGAGAGTAGACCGTCGGTGGTCCGTCGGAACCTCCGCCGGAACACCCGGTCCGCATATCCGTCCGTTCATCCGGATATCCGGCTAGAGGGGCGACCTGGCGAGGACCAGGAGGTACGCCCCGTAGACGAAGGAGAGCCCGGCCAGGGCACTCGCCACCACGGTGGCGTGCCAGGGCCGGGCTCTCGCCGTACGCACCAGCGCCCGCGCGACCGGGATCAGCAGCGGGTAGGCGGGCAGCAGGAAGCGCGGCTTGGACTCGAAGAACCCGGATCCGCCGAGCGCGACGACCAGCAGCAGGCCGCTGTAGACGGCGAGCGGCAGCGGGGCGCGGTCGGCGAGCAGCAGCCCGAAGAGCAGGGTGCCCGCCGCCACGATCAGCATCGCGATCACATAGACCAGCCGGGTGTCGTGCCGCGCCATGTGCTTGGCGAACTGCAGTGAGCCCCGCCCGAAGTCGAAGCGCGACCCCCACAGCCGCTGGATGGTGAAGTAGCCGCCGAGCGGGTCGCCCCTGCGGTGGCCCACCCACAGCACATAGCCGCACCAGCCGACGGGCGCGAGCGCCGCGCCCGTCCACAGCCTGGGGGAAACTCCGCGCCCCCGGGCCCGCCACACCTCCTGCGCCGCCGCCGCGAGGACCGCCGCGGCCACCGCGAAGCCATTGGGCCGGGACAGGCCCGCGAGGGTGGCCAGGGCCCCCGCCCACAGCCAGCGCCGGGTGACGGCCGCGTACAGCGACCAGGCGGCGAACGCGGTCATCAAGGGTTCCGTGTACGCCATCGACAGCACGACGGAGTGCGGGAGCAGGCCCCACAGCGCGACGAGGACGGCGCCCACGGCGGGGCCGTACAGCCGGGCGCCGAGCGTGTGGATGCCGACCGCGGCGACCGCGGCGGCCGTCCAGGACACCAGCAGGGCCGAGGTGATGCCATGGAGCGGGGTGAGCAGGGTCAGGGCCCGGATCAGCGCCGGGTACAGCGGGAAGAACGCCAGGTCGTTGTGGATGGCGCCCGCGCTGTGCTGGTCGAGCCCGTAGCCGCGCTCGGCGATGCGCACGTACCAGACGGAGTCCCAGGAGTGCCCGAGCAGCAGCAGGGGCCCCCTGACCGGGGACCTGGAGACGACGGAGAGCACCAGGCCGCCGCAGACACGGGCGGCCACGAAGAGCCCGAGGGCGGCGAGGGCCGGGACGGGCAGCCGCCCGCCCCGGGCCGGACGTGCGTGGTCGCGGTCTCCCGGGCCCCCGACGGCAGAGGCCGGGACGGTACTGGCGTGGGTCACATCCGCACCATGCGCCGGGCATGACCGTTTCGCGAACCGCGCACGTCCGTGCGGACGGGAATTGCCACCCCTTGGTGTGCCGCCGGGGGCTCGCCGGGCCGGCCTCAGTCCGCCAGTGCCTTCAGCCGCCGTACGGCCTCCTCCAGGACGTCCGCGCGCTTGCAGAAGGCGAACCGCACGAACGGGGCGCCCGCCTCGCGGTGGTCGTAGAAGACCGCGTTCGGGATGGCGACGACGCCCGCGCGCTCGGGCAGGGAGCGGCAGAAGGCGAAGCCGTCGCTCTCGCCGAGGGGGCGGATGTCGGTGGTGACGAAGTAGGTGCCCGCCGGCCGGAACACCCCGAACCCCGCCTCGGCGAGCCCGGTCGCGAGCAGGTCCCGCCTGGCCCGCATGTCCGCGCGGAACTCCTCGAAGTAGGTGTCCGGCAGGGCCAGCGCTTCGGCGACGGCGTACTGGAACGGCCCGGAGGACACATAGGTCAGGAACTGCTTGGCCGAGCGCACCGCCGTGACGAGAGGGGCCGCCGTCGTCACCCAGCCGACCTTCCACCCCGTGAACGAGAAGGTCTTCCCGGCCGAGCCGATGGTGACCGTACGCTCGCGCATGCCGGGGAAGGTGGCGAGCGGAACGTGTTCGGCGTAGTCGAAGACCAGATGCTCGTACACCTCGTCGGTCACGACCAGCAGATCACGCTCGACGGCGAGCGCGGCGACGGCCCGCAGCTCCTCGCGGGTGAGCACGGTGCCGGTCGGGTTGTGCGGGGTGTTGATCAGCAGCAGCCGGGTGCGGTCGGTGACGGCGTCGCGCAGCTCGTCCAGGTCGAGCCGGAAGCCGCCCTCGTGCGGGCGCAGGGTGACGGGCACGCGCCGGGCGCCCGCCATGGCGATACACGCGGCATAGGAGTCGTAGTACGGCTCCAGCGCGATCACCTCGTCGCCGGGTTCGAGGAGCGCCAGCAGGGCCGCGGCGATCGCCTCGGTCGCTCCGGCGGTGACGAGCACCTCGGTGCCGGGGTCGTACGTCAGCCCGTAGTACCGCTGCTGGTGCGCGGCGATGGCGTCGCGCAGCTCTGGGACGCCCGGACCCGGCGGGTACTGGTTGCCGCGCCCGTCGCGCAGCGCTCGTACCGCGGCCTCGCGCACCTCCTCGGGGCCGTCGGTGTCGGGGAAGCCCTGGCCGAGGTTGATGGACCCCGTGCTCACCGCGAGGGCCGACATCTCGGCGAAGATCGTCGTCCCGAACTCGGCGAGACGGCGGTTGAGGAGAGGACGCACGCTGGAGGTCATGGCCGTCATCCTGCGCCGAAGCTCTCGGGTTCCTCAACCCATCTCACTGATGGTCGCCCGCGCAGGTGTACAAGGCGCCGCCCCGAGCGGGGAAAAGCCGCCGGTGACGGTCGATGACGGGCTGTCACCCGTCTGTGGCATGGGGGCGATGGTTCCGGAACAGGTGATCTTTAGCGTTGTTCCCGCTGGTCAAAGAGGCCGGCACGTCAGAAGCCAAGCCGCCAGGAGCAGCCATGAGCATCGCACTCCGCACCACCCTCGCCTCCCTCGCCCTCCTCGGCACGGCCACCGCTTCTGTCCTCTCAGCCACTGCGGCCAGTGCCGCCACGGCGGCCCCGTCGGCGGCAGGCGACTCCTGCGTCGCCGTAAAGACCATCCCCTCCGTCTTCGGCGGCATGAAGGTCCGGCTGGTCAGCAGCGCCGACAACGGCGCGTCGGCCAAGCTCCTGGACGCCAGTGGCGGCGTCGTCGAGACCGTGGACCAGAGCAGGCCCGCCGACCTGGCCGACGGCCTGAAGATCACCGGAGTGCTCGGCGCGAAGCCCGTCTTCGAGCAGCGCAGCCAGGGCGGGCCCACCCCCTGGCAGGCCGCCGCCTTCCCGGCGCTGTCCGCCGACTGCACGCTGCGAGGCAAGCTCGTGCGCACCCTGCGCCCCGACGCGCGTACGACCGTGCAGCTCTTCAAGGTCTCCGTCGGCCACTACCAGGCCCGCGTCTTCGAGGGCGGCAAGCTGGTGCGCTTCCTCGACGCCGACAGCCGCGCCGGCGGCGCCGTGTTCGGCGACCGCACGCTGGTGCTGAACCCGGACGGGACGACCGTCACGTGGACCGGCGCCAAGACCACCGCCGAGCCCCGGCTCGGCCGTTACAAGCTGACCGACGGCACGATCGTGAAGCTCGTCGAGCGAGGCGGTGTCTACGGGGTTCAGATGACCACCTCCCACGGCACGTTCCCCGTCGCGTACGCCAAGGGCCGCCCGATCGTCCTCCAGGACAACGTCACCCTGGTCGTCCTGGGCGCCGACGGCACGATCAGCGGCTACGTCCACGGCAAGGCCCAGAAGCCTCCCGTGTACCTGGGCGCCTGAAGGAACGGCCCCTGAACTGCGCTTCTGCGCAGTTCAGGGGCCGTTTGTCCGTGCGGGACCCTCAGAAGTTCCTCAACTCTGCTTTGGCAGGCGCGGTGCGGGGGCATTCCCCGTTCACCCCGGAAGGAAGACGGGCCCACGGGGGGCCGGTCCGGGGAATGCGCAAGGCATGAGAAAGGGGGACGGCGTCATGATCCTGGGCATCTTCCTGGTGGTCGTGTTCGTCGCGTTCTTCGCGGCTCTCGCGAGGATGGGGCGCAAGTCCCGTGGCGCGAAGGGGCGTCCGGGCGGACGGGGCAGGTCGTGGAGCGGCAGCCGGGGCAGCGGCGACAGCGGCGGCAGCTGGTGGGTCGCCGGGGCCGACAGCGGTTCGTCGTCCGGCGGGCACCACTCCGGCGGGCACCACTCCTGCGGCGGTGGCCACTCCTGCGGTGGCCACTCCTCGTGCGGCTCGTCCTGCGGCGGGGGCGGCTGCGGCTCGAGCAGCTGACGCGGGTGCCGGAGCAGACATCACTGAACACGCGTCCGAGATACATCGATACGTCGAGTGCCCGCCGGAGAAAATCCGGCGGGCACTCGGCATTTCACCCGGATGAGGGGGCGTGAAAGCGCATAGTGCGGGCGCGTTCTGAAATGCGCGCGCCTGCCGTCCGACCGCCCCGGCTCCCTGACCTGCGCATCAACACTGCCTCCAGAAGCGGTAGTTGAACAGTTGCGCAGTTGGGTCCCCGGTGGGATGGAAACCCTACGAACTTGGGTAAAAATAGTGTGGCGGCGCCGCAGTTCATGATTCCCTCTCAACCACCAACGCAGCTCCCGGACGCCAGTCCAGCAGGTGTTTCGCCCGGACGGCCGACCCGGACGGCGCGCCCGGCCGGCCGAGCCGGCCGAACCTCCGGTACCGGCCGGGGCGCGCCGGAGCCCTCCCCCATTTTTTGCGTGCTAGCGGAGCCGATCCATGCTCACGACCCTGAACACCTCCTACACCGACACGCGCGCGGCCGACCTCGCCTGGACCCTCGGGCGCGAGCCGCTGCCGGCACTCGCCACGCTCGATCTGGAACTCGCCGGGGCGCAACTCCAGTTGAGACTCCTCGGCGCGTCCCACCAGGTGATCCTGGACGAGGAGCGGGGCACCTGCTCGGAGACGGTGGCGTGCATCGCGGGTTCCAGCACACCGCTGCCTCTGGGTGTCGCCAAGCGGGTCGGCGACTGGGAGTACGAGTTCGCTGCCCGTGTCGAGGTCCTGTCCCCCGGCTCCTTCGAGGGCCGTGCCCAGGAGTTGCTTGCCCTTGTCTCCGACCACCCCAACGGTCTGGCGGGCGTCTTCCCCGGCAGCCCCCACGCGTTCACGGCGATGCTGGCCCACCGCCACGAGGGCCAGGTCCACTGGCGCACCTGGCACGCGTACCCGCAGGACGGCCAGTTGGTGGCGACCAGGACCCGGGTCGGCGTGAGGGTACCCGCCGCTTCCGGTGTCTGAGCCCGTCGCCGGGCGCCCTCCGGGCGTCGCCGGATCCGGGAGTTCCACACGTGTGGGTGACAAGACGCAGCGCGTGGGTCACGTAGCGTTCCGAACGTGATCGATCCGCACGCGCCCGCGCCACCCGGCGTGCCACACCCCCCGGGCGAGAGCCGCCCGAACCAGGCGCGGCTGCCGGTGCGGCCCGGCACGGGACGGTTCCTCGTACTCGTCGGCGTGTTCGCCTGCGCGGCCTGCGGTCTTGTGTACGAACTCGAACTCGTCGCCCTTGCCTCGTACTTGATCGGCAACTCCGTCACCCAGGCATCGGTCGTGCTCTCGGTGATGGTCTTCGCGATGGGGATCGGCTCGCTCGCCGCCAAACGGTTGCGCCACCGCGCCGCGGCGGGCTTCGGCGCGGTAGAGGCGGCGCTCGCCCTGGTCGGCGGATGCAGCGCGATGGCCCTGTACGCGGTGTTCGCCTGGACCGGCGACTGGGGCGGCGTCTGGTCCGGCGGCCCGCGCTGTCTGCTGGTGGCCTTCTCGCTCGCCATCGGCCTGCTCATCGGTGCCGAGATCCCGCTTCTGATGGAGCTGATCCAGCGCATCCGCCGTCAGGACGCGGGCGGCGCGGTCGCCGACCTGTTCGCCGCCGACTACGTGGGCGCGCTGGTCGGCGGACTCGCCTTCCCCTTCCTGCTGCTCCCGCAGTTCGGCCAGTTGACGGGCGCCCTGCTGACCGGCGCGGTCAACGCGGTCGCCGGCGGCGCCCTGGCGCTCGGCCTGTTCCGGCGGGACCTGACCCGGCGGGGCCGCTGGCTGCTCCTGGTCGCCAACGTCGTCGTCCTGGGGGTGCTCGCCGCGGCGGCGGCCCTGGTCGGCGACTTCGAACGGGCGGCGCGCCAGGCGGTGTACGGCGGGCACGTACGGGTCGCGCTGCGCACCGGTGTCCAGGAGGTGGTGCTGACGGGCGGCACCCACGGCCGGCCCCTGGACCTCTTCCTCGACGGCCGGCTGCGGGTGAACGGCGACGACGAGCGGGCCTACCACGAGGCGCTGGTGCACCCCGCGATGAGCGGCGGCCCGCACGCGCGCGTGCTCGTCCTCGGCGGCGGCGACGGTCTCGCGGCGCGCGAGGTGCTGAGACATCCGCGCGTGCGCCGCGTCGATGTGGTCGACCCGGATCCGGTGCTGGTCCGGCTGGCCCGCCGCGACCCGGCCCTGTCCACGCTGAACGGCCACGCCCTGTGGGACCCGCGCGTCCATGTGTGCACGGAGGACGCCTTCCGCTGGCTGCGGCACACCCGGCGGACGTACGACGTGGTGATCGTGGACCTCCCCGGCCCGGGGATCACGGCGAGCACCAAGCTGTACTCGCAGGAGTTCTACGGACTGGCGCGCCGCGCCCTCGCGCCCGGTGGCCGGCTCGTGGTGCACGCCGGCCCGGTGGCCTCCCGCCCGCGAGCCTTCTGGACGGTCGAGGCGACGATACGGGCCACGGGGCTGCGAACGGCCGCGTACCGCGTCGGCGGGCGGACGCCCGGCCCGATGGCCGGTCTCGCACCTTCGTCCGGGGCGCCCGGCGACTGGGGGTTCGTGCTCGCGGCCCGCTCCCGCCCGGTGCTGACCCTCGACCCGTACGAACTGCGCTCGCGCACCCTGACCCCGGCTTCCCTGCGGGCGGACGAGCGCGCGGCGGTACGCACCTGGGTGCCCGGGCTGCAGCCGTCGACACTGGTGCACCCGAGGTACCCGGATTGAGTGTCCCCGGCTCCCCGGTCGTGCGAATCCCGTGAGGTATGGGTGCGCTCGGCGTGCTCCTGGGTAGGCTCGGCAGACATGGAGCATGAGGTGTTCGTCATGGTTCCCGCCGAGCGGCTCGGGGAGGCGCTGGCCGATCCCGCCCGGGTGGCTCGCGCGATCCCGGGGCTCCAGCAGGACGTGGGCGCGGACGCGGAGTCGGTCGCCGGACGCCTGAAGGTGCGCGTCGCCGGTCACACGATCACCTACCGGGGCACAGTGAGGGTGGCACGGCAGGGCGAGGGGGCCTACGCGGTCCAGGCCGAGGCGTCGGAGGCCCGCGGCACCGGCACGGTGAAGCTCTCCCTGTCCGTACGCCTGCTCCCGGCCGAGGGCGGCACCACGGTCGCCTTCACGGGCACGGCCACCGGCGACGGCCGGATCGCGGAACTGCCCGAGGACGCGGTCGTCTCGGCCGGGACACGGCTGCTGGGGCGGTTCGCGGAGGGGCTGGGGAACGGGGCGGGGACGGGGCTCGGAACCAGGGAGAAGGAGAAGGAGAAGGCGCCGGAGACGGGGGCGGAGGCTGCGATGGACACGTCACCCGACACCACGTCGGCGAACGAGCCCACCGAAGAGGACGACCTCACCGACGACGGCGAACCGACCGTTGACAGCGTAGCGGCCGGTGACGGCGAAGCGGCCGGTGACGGCGAGCCGATCGACCAGGACCTGCTCGCCGCCGAGGACGAGTCCGATGACGACTACCTGGCGGGCGGCTTCGCCGGTGAGGAGGAGACCTCCCCGGTCCCCGCCTCGCTCGACGGAGACCCCCATGCCGAGGCGGCCCATGCCCGGCGCACGATGATCGGCCGCAGCGCGGAAGAGGTCGACCACGCGCCCCCGCGCGGTCGCTACGCCCCCGTTCCCGCTCCGGAGACGGTGACGGCCACCGACACCCTGCGCTGGGCGGCCCCGGCGGCGGCCCTGATCGTGGCGTCGGCGATCGTGGCGGGCCGGATGCTGCGCCGACGCCGCTGATCCGCCGCATACGCCGTTGATCCGCCGCATACGCCGCTGATCCGGCTGCGTACGCCACCGATCCGGCTGCGTACGCCACGGACCCGGTCGAGCGCCATGGCACCGCGTGTGCCCCCATGATCGGCCGAGTGCCGATCCGCCCAGTAGGGTCGCCCTCGTGAGCAACGACGAGATCACGCTGACCGCGGGAGACGCGGAAGCCGTGCTGGCACCGGGGAACGGCGGGCGCGTGCGCAGTCTGCGCCTCGGCGGGACGGAACTGCTGCGGCAGGGCGAGCGGTTCGGGTGCTTCCCGATGGCGCCCTGGTGCGGCCGTATCCGGGACGGCAGGTTCCGCGACGGCGGCACGGTCCACCAGATGCCCCTCAACTCCCCGCCCCACGCCATTCACGGCACCGTGCGGGACGGGGCCTGGCGGGTGGCCCGCGCGGACCGCGCCGAGGCGGTCCTCGTCTACGACCTGGTGGACCCCTGGCCCTGTCCCGGCCGCGTCACCCAGATCTTCACGCTCTCCGAGGACTCCCTCACGCTCGCCATGGCGGTGGAGGCGCACGACTCCTCGTTCCCGGCCCAGATCGGCTGGCACCCCTGGTTCAACCGCACCGTCGAGGGGGCGGACGCGCGCATCGACTTCACTCCGGCCTGGCAGGAGGAGCGCGGCGAGGACCATCTGCCCACGGGCGACCGCATCGAGCGGGGCCCGGGCCCGTGGGACGACTGCTTCGGCATGCCCGGCGGAGTCGAGGTCACCCTCACCTGGCCGGAGCGGCTGGAGCTGAAGGTCACCAGCCGCGAGGAGTGGGTGGTCGTCTACGACGAGCAGGAGGAAGCCGTGTGCGTCGAGCCGCAGACGGGACCGCCCAACGGCCTCAACACCCTTCCGCGCCTGGTCACCCCCATCGAGCCGCTGGAGGCCGCGACGACGTGGAGCTGGCGTCGCCTTTAAGCTGAGGGCCATGAGTGACGTACGCGGTGAGCTGTTGCAGCAGATCAAGGACAAGGCCGTGGTGCACGGCAAGGTGACCCTGTCGTCGGGCAAGGAAGCCGACTACTACGTCGACCTGCGCCGTATCACCCTCGACGGTGTGGCAGCCCCTCTGGTCGGTCAGGTCATGCTCGACCTGACCGCCGACCTCGACTTCGAGGCCGTCGGCGGCCTGACCCTGGGTGCCGACCCGGTGGCCACCGCGATGCTGCACGCCTCCGCCGCGCGCGGCCGGACGCTCGACGCGTTCGTCGTCCGCAAGGCGGGCAAGGCGCACGGTCTGCAGCGGCGTATCGAGGGCGCCGAGGTCGCGGGACGGCGCGTCCTGGCCGTCGAGGACACGTCCACCACCGGGGGTTCGGTGCTGACCGCGGTGGAGGCGCTGCGGGAGGCCGGCGCCGAGGTCGTCGCGGTCGCCACGATCGTGGACCGGGCGACGGGCGCGGCCGAGGCGGTAGCAGAGAAGACGGGGCTGCCGTACCTGTTCGCGTACTCGAAGGACGAACTGGGTCTGGACTGAGACCGCGGTTTTCCACAGGCTGGACAGGGTTACCTACGCATCCGGCTCCGTCTGCAAAGATGGGCCGCGACGATGACGTCACCCCCTAGGTCAGGGCCGCAGTACGCAGAACGCAACCGCAACCCGCACAACAAGGAGCGGACAGATGCCCATCGCAACCCCCGAGGTCTACAACGAGATGCTCGACCGGGCGAAGGCTGGCAAGTTCGCCTACCCGGCCATCAACGTGACCTCGTCGCAGACCCTGCACGCTGCCCTGCGCGGCTTCGCGGAGGCCGAGAGCGACGGCATCGTCCAGATCTCGACGGGTGGTGCCGAGTTCCTGGGTGGCCAGTACAGCAAGGACATGGTCAGCGGCGCCGTCGCCCTGGCCGAGTTCGCGCACATCGTCGCCGAGAAGTACCCGGTCAACATCGCACTGCACACGGACCACTGCCCGAAGGACAAGCTCGACGGGTATGTGCGTCCGCTGCTCGCGATCTCCGAGGAGCGCGTGGCCCGCGGCGAGAACCCCCTGTTCCAGTCGCACATGTGGGACGGCTCGGCCGAGACCCTCGCCGACAACCTGAAGATCGCGCAGGAGCTGCTGGAGCGCGCCCGCGCCGCCAAGATCATCCTTGAGGTGGAGATCACCCCCACCGGCGGTGAGGAGGACGGCGTCACCCACGAGATCAACGACTCGCTGTACACCACGGTGGACGACGCGATGCGTACGGCGGAGGCGCTGGGCCTCGGTGAGAAGGGCCGCTACCTGCTGGCCGCGTCGTTCGGCAATGTGCACGGTGTGTACAAGCCGGGCAACGTGGTGCTGCGCCCCGAGCTGCTGAAGGAGCTGAACGAGGGCGTCGCCGGCAAGTACGGCCGCCCGGCGGGCAGCCAGCCGTTCGACTTCGTCTTCCACGGCGGCTCCGGCTCCTCCGAGCAGGAGATCCTGACGGCGCTGGAGAACGGCGTGGTCAAGATGAACATCGACACGGACACCCAGTACGCCTTCACGCGTCCGGTCGCCGACCACATGTTCAAGAACTACGACGGCGTCCTGAAGGTCGACGGCGAGGTCGGCTCCAAGAAGACCTACGACCCGCGCACCTGGGGCAAGCTGGCCGAGGTGTCGATGTCCAAGCGTGTCCTCGAGGCGTGCGGCAACCTCCGCTCCACGGGCACGAAGATCAAGTAACCGGTTGGCCGGGGTGGGGTGCGCCCCACCCCGGCACACCACGCTCTGGCCCGTCGGCGGCGGACGAGAGATGATCCGAGCATGGCTGTCGGCGCACAGCAGGCTCCCGCCGTCAGGATCGCCTCGCTCTGGCCCGTCGGCGGCGGACGAGAGATGATCCGAGCATGGCTGTCGGCGCACAGCAGGCTCCCGCCGTCAGGATCGCCTCCCCGCGGGGCAAGTGGATCCTGTTGACCACGGTGCTCGGCTCCAGCATGGCGATGCTGGACTCCACCGTCGTCAACGTCGCGCTGCCCCGTATCGGCGAGGATCTCAACACGGGCCTCGCCGCCCTCCAGTGGACCGTCAACGCGTACATGGTCACGCTCGCCGGTCTGATCCTGCTCGGCGGCTCCCTCGGCGACCGCTTCGGCCGCCGCAAGATCTTCGTCATCGGGGTCGTCTGGTTCGCGAGCGCCTCCCTGCTGTGCGGGCTCGCCGTCAACGCGGGCATGCTCATCGGCGCCCGCGCCCTTCAGGGCATCGGCGGAGCCCTGCTGACCCCCGGCTCGCTCGCCCTCATCCAGGCGTCGTTCCACCGGGACGACCGGGCCCGCGCGGTCGGCCTGTGGTCCGGCTTCGGCGGCATCGGCGCCGCCGTCGGCCCGTTCCTGGGCGGCTGGCTGGTGGCGGGCCCCGGATGGCGCTGGGTCTTCCTTCTCAACGTCCCGATGGCCCTGATGTGCG
This sequence comes from Streptomyces sp. NPDC047022, assembly GCF_040644155.1. NCBI lineage: Bacteria > Bacillati > Actinomycetota > Actinomycetes > Kitasatosporales > Streptomycetaceae > Streptomyces > Streptomyces sp. NPDC047022. Next base: position 46,278 of record NZ_JBEYVV010000027.1, read on the forward strand.
CGCCCATCGCCCTCAGGCACGTACCGGAGTCGTCGGACAACCGGGCCCACGGCCGCTTCGACGTCCTCGGCGCGGTTCTCGGCGCGCTGGCCCTCGCCTTCGTGACCTACGCCCTGATCGAGGCCCGGGGCGGATCCCTGCTCGTGGCCCTGGCGGCGGTCGCGGGCGTGGCGGCGGGCGTCGCCTTCGTGTTCGTGGAGAAGCACCGCCCCGACCCGATGCTGCCGCTCGACATCTTCGCGTCCCGCCAGTTCACCGCGGTCAACCTGGTGACCCTGTGCGTGTACGCGGCCTTCGGCGGTTTTTTCTTCCTCACCGCGCTCCAGCTCCAGGTGGTCGCGGGCTACTCGCCCCTCGGAGCCGGAACGGCCCTGCTGCCCACGACCGCCATGATGCTGCTGTTCTCGTCCCGCTCGGGCGCCCTCGCCGAGCGCATCGGACCGCGCATCCCGCTCACCGTGGGCCCCCTGCTGTGCGCGGGCGGCATGCTGCTGATGCTGCGCGTCGGCAAGGACGCGTCGTACCCCGTCGACGTACTGCCCGCCCTGCTGGTGATGGGCGCGGGCATGGTCACCCTGGTCGCACCTCTGACCTCCGCCGTGCTCGCCTCGGTGGACACCGCGCGGGCGGGCCTGGCCAGCGGCATCAACAACGCGGCGGCCCGCGCGGCCGGACTGATGGCGGTGGCCGCGCTGCCGCTGCTCACGGGGATGGGACCGGACGCCTACCGCTCACCGGACGCGTTCGACGCCGCCTTCCGCCGGGCGATGCCGTTGTGCGCGGGCGTCCTGGTGGCCGGGGCGGTGCTCGCCTTCGCGACCGTACGCCGTCCGGCACCGGACTGCCGCCGCCCGGAATGCCGCATGCACGGCTGCGTCACGTCACCGCCCCTGGAACCACGGCGCGGGCCGAGAGCCTCCGAAGCCGGGCCGTGAGCCCGATGACCACCGCCTCGACCACCGCCCGGCCATCGCCTCGGCCACTGCCTTCGGTTACCGCCGCAGCTCGGCGTACGCCTCGGCGCTGCTGTCCTGGAGGAACTGCCAGCAGCGCTCCGACTCGTCCTTCTCGTCGATCGCGCCGGCGGCACGCGCGAGGGCGGCGAGGCAGCGCAGGAACCCGCGGTTGGCCCGGTGCTCCCAGGGCACGGGACCGTGTCCCTTCCACCCGGCCCGGCGCAGCGCGTCCAGACCGCGGTGATAGCCGGTGCGCGCGTACGCGTACGACTCGACCACCCGCCCCGCCTCGAAGGCGTCGTCGGCGAGCATCGCCCAGGCCAGCGAGAACGTGGGGTGCTTCGCCGCGACCTCGGCCGGCGGCAGGGACTCCTCGCCCAGCAGGCGGTACGCCTCCTCGTCCTCCGGGAGGTGGGTCGGCTCGGGGCCGCCGAGCAGGTTCTTGTGCGTCGTCATGCCGTCAGTCTGCCACTCGCGGCGGGGCGCCGGGCGTGAAGCCGGTGCCGCACGGGCACGCCGTGAAGGCCCCGTTCCGGGCAGTCGCGGGCAGCCGCAGGGAAGGCTCCCCCGCGAGGTCCTGGACCTTGACCCGCCCCTCGGGGCCGAGGCTCCGAGGGTGAGCCGCCTCCCCGTCCCGCCGTCGTTCGTACACCGTCACCCGCCGCCCGCGGACCTGCTTGTCCGCGATCACGGTGAAGTACCGCTCCAGCGCGGCGGTCTTCGCCCTGTCCCGCTCCGCCGACACCGGTTTCGCCACGTCCGCCGAGTCCGTGACCAGCAGTATCCGCCGCTGCGCGAGCACCGAGGCCCTGATCTGCGCCGGGTCTTTCTCCACGCCCTTCAACGTCCCGGAGTCCTCGGGACTCCGGAGCAGAGCCATGTCCCGCAGACCGGCGAAGGCCTCGGGGGAGACCAGCTCGGTGTCCCGCCGCGCCGCCGGCACGAAGAGCACCCCGTCCCCGGCCGCCTTGACCCGCCTCACCTCGGCGGCCACCGCCAGTACGTCGTCCACCCGGCTCCCCGGGGACCGCTCGGACAGCGACTGCGGCAGCAGCGCCGCCACCGCCACCATGACGATCACCGGCAGGATCCACCGTGACGCCCTCGGGGACCGCGGTGCCGCCCCCCGCACCGCCGCGTCGATCGCCGACCCGATCAGCAGCGCCAGGCCCAGCAGACTGAACAGGATGTACCGGTCAAGGAACAGCGGCTGTATCAGGGACAGACCGATCAGGGCGATCTGCGGCACCGCCAGCAGGGGCAGCGCGACGGCCGCCGTGGACAGCCGCCCCGCCCTGGGTTCTCGCGGCCGGTCCAGCAGGGCTCCGAAGCCGCCGATCGCCAGCAGGACCACGGGGGCGATCAGTGTGTGCCCGGTGAGCGGCGGTATCCAGGAGATCTGATCGGACTGGCGCCGGCTGAACAGGATCAGCGGCAGCACCCCCGCCACGGCGGCGGCAGCGGCCACCGCCCAGTGCCCCCGGGTTCGGCGCCCGGCCCGGGCCCGGACGAGGGTGGCCGCGTGCGCGGGCAGGATCAGCAGCGACAGCCAGTTCAGCAACCCGCACAGCAGAACCGTGGCGCCGTACGCCGCCCAGCGCCTCCTCCGGCGGCCACGCCCCTCGATCCCGGTCACCAGCAGCAGGGTCGAGATCCCGGCACCGGCCGCGACCAGCGCGTACGGGCGGCCTTCCTGGAGGTGGAACTGCACGGCCGGGAGCAGTCCGAAGGCCAGCCCGCCCCCCAGCCCCGCCCAGGCGCCGGACAACCGGTGGCCGATGACCGCCACACAGGCCGCCGCCACGGCCATGGCCAGCACGGAGGGCAGCCGCAGCGTGGTGGTACCGGGGCCGAAGCATGCGAAGAGTTCGTGCATCAGCAGGTAGTAGAGCCCGTGCACGGCGTCGACCTGGCCCAGCATGCGCCAGATGCCGGGGACGGACCGCTGGGCGACCTGCCAGGTCGCGGCCTCGTCCCGCCAGACGCTGTGCTGCCGGGAGAGTCCCCACAGGCCGAGGGCGCAGGTCCACAGCATCGGGATCAGCGGGACCAGCCAGATCGGCAGGTCCGGTCGGCCCGGCAGGTCCGGCCGGCTCGGCAGCTCCGGCAGCTCCGGCAGCTCCGACAGCTCCGGCTGGTTCGGCCGGATGGGCGGGCGGCGTCGCGGAGCGGCCGTACGGACGTTTATATCGGGTATATGGGGGTTCACGGAGGTGGTCGGACTCTCGGTGTAGGCGGTGCGGAGCGAAGTCAGCCGCCTGCGGAGATGGAACGAAGAGCCCTCGGACCGGCTGCGGTGCGGAACGGTTGCCGCAGAAGCGCCGGGTCCCCCACCCGCGCTAGATCATAAGTGCATGATTCTGTGTCTTGCGGTGCAGGAAATGATTGCGCAGGATGCGCGTGGGGACCGGGGCCCCCGTGCCGGAATCGGCAGGGGCGGACCGCTACCCGAGCACACAACAGGAGACAGCGATGGCCGCACAGGCTCATCACTCCCCGGAGAAGCAGGAGTCCGAGAACCCGCATCTCGACTTTCAGGGCACCACTCCGTACGAGGACTACGTCAAGGCGGATGTACTCACCCACCTTCAGAACCCCCTCTCCGACGACCCCGGAGAGATGGTCTTCCTGGTCACCACCCAGGTGATGGAACTCTGGTTCACGGTGCTGGTCCACGAGTGGGAAACCGCCGCGCGCGCCCTTCGAGGCGACCGGGTTCCGGTGGCGATCGACGCGCTGAAGAGGTCCGTACGGGAACTGGAGGCGCTGAACGCGTCCTGGCGGCCCCTTGCCCAGCTGACGCCCGCCCAGTTCAACTCCTACCGCTCCGCGCTCGGGGAAGGCTCCGGATTCCAGTCGGCGATGTACCGCCGCATGGAGTTCCTGCTCGGCGAGAAGTCGTCGTCCATGCTGGTCCCGCACCGCGGCGCACCGCGCGTCCACGCCGAGCTGGAGAAGGCGCTGCACGAGCCGAGCCTGTACGACGAGGTGCTGCGGCTGCTCGCGCGGCGCGGGTACGCGGTCCCGGACGAGGTGCTCTCCCGCGATGTCTCGCTGCGCTACACACCCTCGGACGAGGTCGAAGCGGTGTGGACCGCTCTCTACTCCGGGGACCCCGCGGACGAACTCGCCCGCCTGGGCGAGGCGCTGACCGACGTGGCGGAACTGATGTGGCGCTGGCGCAACGACCATCTGATCGCCACCCGGCGCGCGATGGGCGCCAAGCCCGGCACGGGCGGCTCCGCCGGGGTGGCCTGGCTGGAGAAGCGGGCGCAGAAGAACGTGTTCCCTGAGCTGTGGACGGCGAGGTCCCATGTCTGAGGCACCTGAGGCATCGGCACCTGAGACCCTCGAGGTATCCGAGACGTTCACCAGGGCGCAGGAACTGGACGCCGCCGACGAACTGGCTCCTCTGCGCGAGAAGTTCGTCCTCGACGACGTCGTCTATCTCGACGGGAACTCGCTGGGCGCGCTGCCGGCCTGCGTACCGGAACGGGTGCAGGACGTCGTCCGCACACAGTGGGGAAGCCTGCGGATCCGGTCCTGGGACGAGAGCGGCTGGTGGACGGCACCGGAGCGGATCGGTGACCGGATCGCCCCGCTGGTGGGCGCGGCGCCCGGACAGATGGTGGTGGGCGACTCGACCAGCGTCAACCTGTTCAAGGCGCTCGTGGCGGCCGTGCGCATGGCCGCGCAGGGCGGTCACGACGGAGGTGCGGGGGAGGTCCGTGACGAGATCCTGGTCGACGCGACCACGTTCCCGACGGACGGGTACATCGCCGAGTCGGCGGCCCGCATGACCGGTTGCACCTTGCGCCCGGTGGCCCCGGCCGAGGTGCCGGACGCCCTGAGCGGCCGTACGGCGGCGGTGCTGTTCAACCACGTCGACTACCGCACGGGCAGGCTGCACGACCTGCCCGGGCTGACGGCCGCCGCGCACGCGGCGGGAGCCCTGGCGATCTGGGACCTGTGCCACAGCGCGGGCGCCCTGCCGGTCGGACTGGACGAACACGGGGTCGATCTGGCGGTCGGCTGCACCTACAAGTATCTGAACGGGGGCCCCGGCTCCCCTGCCTTCCTGTATGTGCGGCGGGAGCTCCAGGACCGTTTCGACTCCCCGCTGCCGGGCTGGAACTCGCACGCCCAGCCCTTCGGCATGCGGCCGGACTACGAGGCGGCGTCGGGAGCGCTGCGCGGTCGTGTCGGCACCCCGGACATCCTGTCCATGCTCGCCCTGGAGGCGGCGCTGGAGGTGTGGGACGACGTCCCGGTCGACGCGGTGCGCGCCAAGTCCCTGGCGCTCACGGACTTCTTCCTGGAGTGCGTGGCGGCCTATGTCCCCGCGGGCGCGGTCGAGTGCCTGACGCCCCTCGCGCATGCGGAGCGGGGCAGCCAGGTGGCGCTGAGGTGCCGGGACGCCGGGGATGTGATGAAGCGGCTCATCGCCGGCGGTGTGGTCGGCGACTACCGGCCGCCGGACGTGCTGCGGTTCGGGTTCACTCCGTTGTACGTGGGGTTCGCGGACGCGGAGCGGGCGGCCAGGATTCTGGGGGAGACCCTGTCCTGAGGTGCCGCCCTGAGGAGCGTCCCTGAGGGGGCGCCCTCGAGGGGTGCCCTTGAGGGGGTCTCTCCGAGAGGGCTTCCCTGCGGGACGCCTTGTTCAGGCAGGGCCCGCAGGGCCGTTCTTCGAGCGGCCCTGCGGCAGAATCGTTTGCCCTTCACCGAGCGTGACAACCGCCTGCGGACACCCGTCACCCGCCTGATACCGTCCCCGCGAACGGCTGGTGGTCCACTGGCCGCAGCGCCCGATCCCGTGACGCCGCTGAGAGGTTGGAGCATGCCGGACGACGCCGCCCGCGATGCCGCAGAACCGGACGACGCGTCCGCCCGAGCCGCCGCGCGCGACGCCGCGGAAGAGGCATCCGCCTTTTCCCACCCCCCGGTCGAGCCGGACGCCACCGCCGCGTACGGAGACCATCCCGACCAGGTGATCGACTTCTACGCGCCGAGGGAGCCGGAGCCTTCCGGATCCGCCGGCGCCGCTCCCCTGGTCGTCGTGCTGCACGGCGGCGCGTGGCGCGCCCCGTACGACCGCCGGCACATCACCCCCTTCGCGGACTTCCTGGCCCGCAGGGGCTTCGCCGTGGCCAATGTCGAGTACCGCAGGGGGGCGCTCATCCCGGCCCAGGCCGACGGATCCGCCGCCGAGGGCGTCGCCGCGACTCCGGTGGCGGGCCGCTGGCCCGACACGTTCGACGACGTCGCGGCGGCGTTCGACGCGCTTCCGGGCCTCGTCGCCACGGCGTTGCCGGGAGCCGACCCGCGCCGCATGGTGATCACCGGGCACTCGGCGGGCGGCCATCTCGCCCTGTGGCTGGCGGCGCGCCATGTCCTGCCGCCGGACGCCCCATGGCGCACGGACCGGCCGGCCCCGCTCCGCGGAGTCGTGGCGCTCGCCCCGATCGTGGACTTCCAGGCCGCCGGGAAGCTGGATGTGTGCGGCGGGGCGGCGGCCCAGCTGCTGGGCGGGGAGGCGCTGTTCGCGGAGCGCAGGCCGTACGCGGACCCCGCGCTCCTGCTGCCCACGGGCATCGCCACGACCCTGGTCCAGGGGCGTACTGACATCGTCGTCCCGCAGGCGGTCGCCGAGGCGTACGCGGATGCGGCGGCGAAGACCGGTGAGGTCGTCGGCCTCACGCTCCTCGAGGACGTGGGCCACTTCCCCCTGATCGACCCGGCGGCGGACGCGTGCGCCGTGGTGGCGGAGGAGATCGCGCAGCTGGCGTGGTAGCTGTCGGACCGCTCCCCGGCCCCGCGCCCGGTGCCACGCGCCCCGGTCATACCCGTAGTACCTGAGAGCTACCTCCGCGATGAGACCTCTGGCATGACGCCGACTACACGTCAGCCTTCGTAACTTCCCTTCCGTGACGGCCCGATGAACGGGGCGGCGGAAGGGGAGGACGCCATGGGGCTGCGGGGTATGCACCCGGCCACGGCCACGGCCACGGCCACCGCGACGACGGCGACGGCGACATGCGCGGCGACGGACGCCGTCCCGGCCACGGACGACGGCGGGGACCAGGGTGTCCGCCGGTCCGGGAGAAGCTCCCGCCCGCGCCTCGGACGCCTGTGGCGCACGGTGCTCACGGCACTGGTGGCGGGTGCGGTCGTCGTCCCCCTCTCGGCAGCCGTCCGCCCCCCGATTCCCGCGCCGCGCCCGGCGAGGCAGGCCCCGCTCTCGGCGGCCACGCTCACCGCGGCCTACGGGGCGAACCGTGCCGACGCCGCCGAGGCGTCCCGCATGGCCGACGCCCATGGTGACCACCACCGCGCGGCGGCTGAGCGAGCCATGGCCTCCCGGGACCGCAACCTCCTGGCCTTCGACGGCCGGGGAACGGGCCGGGTGACCGAGGTCTTCGGGGACCTGGCCACGGCCGAACACATCGCGGTCCTGGTCCCGGGTTCCGACACGACTCTGGACACCTACGGCCGCCTCGGCGCGGGCGCGCTCGCCCTGCACCGGGCGACCGGCCCCCGTACCGCCGTCATCGCCTGGCTCGGATATGACACGCCCCGCATGATCAGCCCCGGAGCGATCACCACGACGCGGGCCGAGCAGGCCGCGCCGCTGCTGGAGCGGTTCATACGCGAACTGCGCCGTGTCCGGGGCGAGGCGCCCGGGATCTCCCTCCTCTGCCACTCCTACGGGACGGCGGTCTGCGCGAAGGCCGCGCGCGCCGTCGACGTCCAGGACATCGCCCTGGTCGGCAGCCCCGGCACCGGCGCGGACTCCGCCGCCGCACTGCACACCCGCGCCCGGGTCTGGGCGGCCCGTGGCGCGGGCGACTGGATCGCCGACGTGCCCCACATCAGCGCGGACCTGTTCGGCACGACCACCGGTTTCGGCACGGACCCGGTCTCGGCCGGCTATGGCGCCCGGGTCTTCGCCGCGGGCGGCGGCGGACACAGCGACTACTTCAAACCCGGCTCGGTCTCCCTGGGCAACCTCGCCCGGATCGCCCTGGGCCGGACGTCGGAGGTGACACATGCGTGAACAAGCGCCGGGCATCCGGAACCCGAGCCCCCTGCGCACGGCGGCCCACCGGATCGACAGGGCCACCCCTGCCGACCGCGACCGCGCCGTGGACGCCTTGCGGGCCCTGGCGATCCTCGGTGTCGTCCTGGGCCACTGGCTGGTGACCGCCCTGGTCGCGGACGGGAGTTCGCTCCGCACGGCGAGCCCGCTGCACTTCATGCCATGGCTCGCCCCCGTCTCCTGGGTGTTCCAGACGCTCGCCGTGTTCTTCCTGGTGGGCGGCCATGTGGCGACGAAGAGCCTCGCCTCGGCGCGTGCGCGGGGCCGCACCTACGGGCAGTGGGTGCGCGGCCGTCTGGCCCGGCTGACCAAGCCCGTCGCGGCGGTCGTGGGCCTGTGGGCGGTAGTGGCGTGCGGTCTGCTCGTGAACGGCGCTGACGCCGGCACCGTCCACACCTTGGTGAAGCTGGCCGTGTCGCCGCTGTGGTTCCTGCTGGTCTTCGCTGCCCTGACGGCGGCCACTCCGCTGCTGACGCGTCTCAACCCGCTCTGGCCGCTGGCCGTGGTCCTCCACGTGGACCTCGTCCGCTTCGGGCTCGGCGGCCCCTCCTGGCTCGGCTGGGTGAACCTGGCGGCGGGCTGGATGGTGCCGTACACGCTCGGCGCGGCCTGGACGCGCGGCGACCTGGAGGGCCGGCGAGCGGGCTGGACACTCCTGGCGGGCGGCGCGGCGGCGACCGCGGTACTGGTGGCCTTCGCGGGCTACCCGGCGTCGATGGTCGGCGTCCCGGGCAACGCGGTCTCGAATCTCAACCCGCCGACCCTGGCCGCCGTGACCTTCGGCATCGCCCAGTGCGGGCTGGCCCTCCTGCTGCGCGAACGGCTCCGCCGGGTGATGCGGCGCCGCCTGGTGCTGTGGGCGGCGGTCGCGCTGGTGAACCTCTCGGCGATGACGATCTATCTCTGGCATCTGACGGCGCTGATGGCGACCACGGCGACCGGACTCCTCGCGGGCCCGCTGCCGGGCCTGCACACCGTCCCCGAGGGCGTGGCCTGGGTGGCGTACCGGCTGGCGTGGCTCCCGGTGTTCGTCCTGGCTCTCTCCGTGTGCTGGACCGCCTTCCGCGGCTACGAACAGGGGCCGCGCCGGCGCAAGGGCCGCCGTTCCCGGGTGGTGGCTCTGCGCAGATCCGGCCCGGCCACGGTGCGGGGCACCGACGGTGCCCGGCATTAGGCTGGGCGCGATGGGGGAGTTCAGGCTTTCGAAGCTCCGCGGGCTGCCGCGCCGTCTGCGTGACGACCTGTGGGGGTTCGCCGCCGCCCCGCTCCCGCCGCTGCCGCGCCCGCGACTGCTGCGCTGGGCGCCGCACGTGCTGTTCTGCGACATCTCCATCGCCCTGGCCCTCGGAGCCGGAGGGGAGTTGAGGGACACCTACGGGCTGGCCTTCTGGCTCGGTACGGCGACCGGGCTCATACAGGGCGGGGCCGTGGCGCTCGCGCTGTGGTACCCGCTGCCCGCCTGGTGGCTGTCGCTGGCCGCGTTCGTCGTGGCGTCCCATGCGGCTCCCCAGATGAGAATCCCGTACCCGCGACCGCCCGTTGCCCCGCAGCCCTGGCCCTGGACGGGATCCGCCATCACGGCGTGCGTCCTCGTGCTGTTCCTGCTCGCCCTGCGGCTTCCCACCCGGGTCTGCGTGTCCGTCTGGGGTCTGACCGCCCTGGCGACGTATCTGACCGAGGGCGTCGAGGGCGGGGGTTACTACTCCGCGACCGGACTGCCGGCACTGGTCATCTTCGCCGCCGCCCTCCTGGTCGGCTCGCTGCTGCGCGCCCGCCGCGAGGCCCGTACCCAGATCGTCGCGCTCACCACCGTCAGCGCGGAGGAGCGCGCCCGCCGCACCCTGCTCGAAGAGCGCAGCCGCATCGCGCGCGAACTGCACGACGTGGTGGCGCACCACATGTCGGTGATCTCCATCCAGGCCCAGGTCGCCCCGCACCTGGTCGAGAACCCCTCGGACGAGCTGAGGGAGAACCTGGACGGTATCCGCGCCAACGCTCTCGAGGCCCTGGCCGAACTGCGCCGGGTCCTGGGCGTGCTGCGCTCGGAGGACCCCGGGGACCCCTACGGCATAGGCAGCGGTACCGGCGCCGCCCCCGACTCCCCGCAGCCCACCCTCGACCGGCTCGACGCCCTGGTGGAGAACACCCGCGCGGCAGGGCTCGAGGTGCGGACGGAGATCACCGGGCAGGTACGCCCGCTGCCGTCCGGCGTGGAGCTGTCCGCGTACCGGATCATCCAGGAGGCCTTGAGCAACGCACTGCGCCACGCCCCCGGTTCCACGGTCAAGGCCGAACTCGCCTACATCCCGGAGGGCTTGCATGTCCGTGTGGCCAACTCCCGCCCCACGAGTCCCGCTCCGCCCTCTCCGGGCGCGGGCCACGGTCTGCTGGGCATGCGGGAGCGGGCCGCGATGCTGGGCGGCACGCTCGCCACCTTCCCTACGGGCTCAGGCGGTTACGAGGTGCAGTGCTTCCTGCCCAGCCCCGGGGGCCAGGACAGCGACAGCCCCACGGCCCTTCCGGCCCCCTCGTCCTCCCCTCAGGACGACGACCCCACCGGCCCGACCACCCCGGCAGGAGAGAACAACCGATGACCAGCGGCACCATTCGCGTACTGATCGCGGACGACCAGATGATGGTCCGGCAGGGCTTCACGGTGCTGCTCAACGCCCAGCCCGGCATCGAGGTCGTCGGCCAGGCCGTCGACGGCAAGGACGCGATCGCCAAGGTCGCCGAGCTCGCCCCGGACGTCGTCCTGATGGACATCCGCATGCCCGAGCTGAGCGGCATCGAGGCGACCCGACGCATCACCGGGGAGGCCGGGCACCCGAAGGTGCTGGTGCTCACCACCTTCGACCTCGACGAGTACGTGTACGAAGCCCTGCGCGCCGGCGCCTCCGGCTTTCTGCTCAAGGACGCCTCCGCCGACCAGCTGGCTGAGGCCGTGCGGGTGGTGGCCGCGGGCGACGCCCTGCTCTCGCCAGGGATCACCCGGCGTCTGATCGCCGAGTTCTCGCGCCTGGACGGCACGCCCAGGCCCCCGCTGAAGTCACGCGTCGGCCAGCTCACCGAGCGGGAGACGGAAGTCCTCACCCTCATCGCGCAGGGCCTGTCGAACGCGGAGATCGCCGGACACCTCGTCCTCGCCGAGCAGACCGTGAAGACCCACGTCGGCCGCATCCTGGTGAAGCTGGGGCTGCGGGACCGCACGCAGGCGGCGGTGTTCGCCTACGAGTCGGGGCTGGTCCGGCCCACGGGACGCTGACCGCTGATCCGGCGTGGTCCCTGGGGTCCCCCGAGGTCCCCCAGGGAGGCATCCGTACCCCGTAGTACTTGAGAAGGACCCTCAAGTACCCCTCTCACCGGTGACGACGGCGACCCCCGCCTCCGCCTACCGTTTCTACCGTGACCGAGACGCCCCAGACACGGACGACGGCGCCGGACGGCCCGTACAGTCCGTACATACCGAGCAGCCCGGAGTACCGGGCCGCCGCGGAAGCCCTGCGCGGGCTGCGACAGGACCTGTTCCACGACGCCTTCGTCTACCGCCCGCTGCCGCCCCGTGCCGTCCGCGACAACGGGAAGCCGGGCGGACGGCCGGTGGGCCGTATCCGGGGGCGGTACGCGCCCTGGACCCGGCACGCCCTGGTGGTGGCGGCAGGACTGGTGGCGATGTTCGTCGGCTGGGAGGGCGGGGGCATGAGCTCGGCGGCCCCGCTGGCCGGTCTGCTGGCCCTGGCCCCGGTGCTGCTCACGCTGGTGCGCCCGGTCGCGGCCTTCTGGCTGTCCCTGATCGCGACCGTGGCCTCGACCGTGCTGGTCAGCGCCTTCGCGGACTGGCCCTGGCCGCCCGGCAGCTTCGTCTCCCACCTGATCGTGCTCACCGTGGTCGCGATACGCACCCGGCCCCGCACGGCGGCATGGATGTGGGTGGCCACCGCGGCCTACGCCGTCGCCATCAAGTCCGTCCACGGCTATCCCTACGGTGGCAACTCGGCACCCATGCTGGTCCTGTCCGCGTTCGCGCTGCTGGTCGTCACGGTCTGGCACGTGCGCCGCAGCGCCGAGCAGGAGGTGACCGCCCAGCAGACGGTGACCGCGCACGAGCGCTCCCGCCGCACCCTGCTGGAGGAGCGCACGACGATCGCCCGCGAACTGCACGACGTGGTGGCTCACCACATGTCGGTGGTGGCCATCCAGGCGGAGGCAGCGCCCTACCGCGTGGAGAACCCGCCCCCGGAGCTGGAGAAGGCGTTCGTCACCATCCGGGAGAACGCGGTGGCGGCCCTGACCGAGCTGCGGCGCGTCCTCGGAGTCGTACGGGCCGAGGACTACGAGGCGCCGGACGCCCCGCAGCCCACCCTCGCCGACCTGGACGCCCTGCTGGCCAATGTGCGGGAGGCGGGCCTGACGGTGGAGAAGACGGTCACGGGCGCGGTGCGGGAGCTCCCGCAGGGTGTCGAACTGTCGGCGTACCGCATCGTCCAGGAGGCCCTCAGCAACACCCTGCGGCACGCTCCGGGCGCCTCGGCCCGCGTGGAGATCGGTTATGTGCTCGGCGGTCTCGGCCTGCGGATCGTCAACGGGCCGCCGCCGAACCCCACCCTGGAGAAGTCGACGCACGGCGCCGGGCACGGCATCACGGGCATGCGCGAGCGTGTCACGATGCTGAACGGCGAGATGACGGCGGGCGGGACGGACGACGGAGGATACGAGGTGGCGGTGTACCTGCCGGTGACCACGGCGGAGGACCCGGCGTGACGAAGGGCACGATCCGTGTACTGATCGCGGACGACCAGATGATGGTCCGGGAGGGCTTCTCGGTGCTCCTCGGCGCGATGCCGGACATCGAGGTCGTCGGAGAGGCGGTCAACGGCCGGGAGGCGGTCGCGCGGGTCCGCGAACTGGCCCCGGACGTCGTCCTGATGGACATCCGCATGCCGGAGATGAACGGCATCGAGGCGACCCGGGAGATCGTCGCCGCGGACGCGTCGGCGAAGGTGCTGGTGCTGACGACGTTCGATCTCGACGAGTACGTGTACCAGGCGCTGCGGGCGGGAGCCTCCGGCTTCCTGCTCAAGGACGCCTCGGCGCGGCAGCTCGCCGACGGGGTGCGCGTGGTGGCGGCGGGGGAGGCGCTGCTGGCGCCCTCGGTGACGAAGCGGCTGATCACGGAGTTCTCCAAGCTGTCCGACAGCCCGCGCCTGATGCCGTCCGCGCAGGGGGCGTACGGGGACCTGACCGAGCGGGAGACGGAGGTGCTGGTCCTGATCGCCCAGGGTCTGTCGAACGCGGAGATCGCGGAGCGCCTGGTGGTCGCCGAGTCGACGATCAAGACCCATGTCAGCCGGATCCTGGTGAAGCTGGGGCTCCGGGACCGGACCCAGGCCGCGGTGTTCGCGTACGAGGCGAGACTGGTGACGCCGGGCTGACCCTTTGGGACACCTCTGGTCACAGAGGGGGAGGCCGGGCTAGCGTCCGTTCATGGCAGCCCGATCCGACCTCGCGTTCGACCCCTGGGACCCGGCGTTCCTCGCCGACCCCTACCCCGCCTACGCCGAGCTGCGCGCGAGGGGCCGCGTGCACTACTACGAGCCCAGCGATCAGTGGCTCGTCCCGCACCACGCGGACGTCTCGGCGCTGCTGCGTGACCGGCGACTGGGCCGGACGTACCAGCACCGCTTCACCCACGAGGACTTCGGCCGGACGGCGCCGCCGCCCGAGCAGGAGCCGTTCCACACGCTCAACGACCACGGGATGCTCGACCTGGAGCCGCCGGACCACACCCGGATCCGGCGGCTGGTGTCGAAGGCGTTCACCCCGCGGACGGTGGAGAGGCTGAAGCCGTATGTGCACGGGCTGGCCGGCGAACTGGTGTCCCGGCTGGTGGAGCGAGGCGGGGGCGATCTGCTCGCGGATGTCGCCGAGCCCCTCCCGGTCGCGGTGATCGCCGAGATGCTGGGCATCCCGGAACCGGACCGCGACCGGCTGCGGCCCTGGTCGGCGGCCATCTGCGGCATGTACGAGCTGGGCCCGTCCGAGGAGACGGCACGGGCGGCCGTACGGGCCTCGGCCGAGTTCTCGGACTACCTCAGGGCGCTGATCGCCGAGCGCCGCAAGGCCCCGGGCGAGGACCTGATCTCCGGCCTGATCGCGGCGTACGACGAGGGCGACCGGCTCACCGAGCAGGAGATGATCTCCACCTGTGTACTGCTGCTCAACGCGGGCCACGAGGCGACGGTGAACGCGACGGTCAACGGCTGGTGGGCCCTGTTCCGCAACCCTGACCAGCTGGCCGCCCTGCGCGCGGACCACTCCCTCGTCCCGTCCGCCGTCGAGGAGCTGATGCGCTACGACACCCCGCTCCAGCTCTTCGAGCGCTGGGTCCTGGACGAGATCGAGATCGACGGCACGGTGATCCCGCGGGGCGCGGAGATCGCCCTGCTCTTCGGCTCGGCCAACCATGACCCGGCGGTCTTCACCGCCCCCGGCCGTCTGGACCTGACCCGCGGCGACAACCCGCACATCTCCTTCAGCGCGGGCATCCACTACTGCATCGGCGCCCCCCTGGCCCGTATCGAACTGGCGGCGTCGATGACGGCCTTGCTGGACCGGGCCCCCACTCTGCGCCTGGCGGCGGAACCGAAGCGGAAGCCGAACTTCGTGATCCGGGGCCTGGAGGGGCTGGAGGTGGAGATCGGCTGATCACCCGTTCGGTTGATCAGCCGGGCAACCGGGACCCGTGGCCGTCGGGCGCTCGTCATGCTGGTGCGCGCCTGCGAAGGGAGGCACCATGACGGTTATGGCAGAGCGCGCCCAGATGCTGGTGGAGGACTTCGAGCGGATCGCCGAATTCGCGGCCAAGGAGACCGACGACGCCGTCAGGTTCGAGTTCATCAACGGGCGGATCGGGGTCAAAAAGGTGCCCGACGGCGATCACAACACCATCCTGATGTGGCTGAATCGGCGATGCATGCAGTCGCGGCCGGATCTCGACCTCTACCGGGAGCAAGGGCTGAGGGTGGAGAGGTATCGCGAGGGCCGGGCACGTCCCGACGCATGTCTCGCGCCCGAGGAACACTTCGCGGGGCACGGCGAATGGGCCGATCCCAAAGGAGTGCTCCTCGTCGTTGAGGTCACGTCCTATGACTCGGACACCGACCGCCGCGACCGGAAAGAGAAGCCCCTGGCGTACGGGGCCGCGGGCATCCCGTTCTACCTGCTGGTCGACCGCGACAACTGCACGGTCACTTTGTACAGCACCCCGGGATCGGACGTCGGTTACCACAACATTCTCAAAGAGCCGTTCGGCGCCAAGCTCTTGCTCCCCGATCCTCTCAACATCGAACTCGACACCGACCGGCTGAAGCGCTGGGTGGACTGACCCCCTCAGCCCGCCACGTCCCGCCTCCGCAACCCCGCCAGCCCCCCGGCCACCAGCACCACCGCGAGCCCCGTAAGCGCCAGTACCGGCGGCCAGTGCATCTCCCCGCCCGGCAGCTTCGGCAGGTGGCCGAACGGGGACAGGTCCAGGACGAGGCGCGGGACGTTCAGGGCGGGGCCCACCCAGCCGATCAGCAGCGCCGCCCCCGCCACGCCCCACGCCGCCACCGCGCCACGCGGCAGCACCCCGTACAGCAGGACCGTCAGCCCCCCGATCACCCAGATCGCGGGCAGCTGCACCAGACAGGCGCCCACGATCGGGCCCGTCTCCTTGCCGTGGCCGGCCGCAAGGCCGAGCCCCGCCAGCAGCATGATCAGGGCGGAGCCGCCGAACGCGATCACCAGATGGCCGGCGGCCCAGCGCAGCCGCCCCACCGCGTTCGCCAGCACCGGCTCCGCCCGCCCCGAGGTCTCCTCACCGCTGAGCCGCAGTACCGACGCCACGATGAACAGGGCCGCGACCAGGCCCATCATGCCGGTCATCGCCGCGAGGAACGCGTCCGTGAGCCCGGACCGCCCGCCCATGCGCTCGAAGATCTCGCGGGCCTTGTCGTTGTCGCCGACGAGCTTCGCCGCGCCGTCCGTCATCCCGCCGTACACGACCCCCGCGAGCAGGAAGCCCAGGCTCCAGCCCAGTACGGAGCCCCGCTGCAGCCGCCAGGCCAGCGCGCCCGCCGAGCCCAGGCGGCCGGTGGCCGGTCCCGGACGGCCCGGCAGGAAGCTCATGCCGATGTCGCGGCGCCCGGCGAGCCCGTACGCCGACGCGCCCTGCACCAGCGCGGCCCCGGCGAACAGCGGCGGCACCCACCAGCGTTCGCTCGCGTAGGGGCGGACGTTCTCCAGCCAGCCCAGCGGGGAGAGCCAGGTGAGCACGGACGAACCGTCGTCCGCCCCGGCGTCGCCCGCCGCACGCAGCACGAAGGCCGCGCCGAGAAGCGCCCCGGTGAGCCCGCGCGCCAGCCGTGCGCTCTCCGTCACCTGCGCGACGATCGCCGCCATCGTGGCGAAGACCATCCCGGTGCCGCCGACGCCCAGCCCAAGCGCCAGGGCCCCCGTGACGCCCTGCCCGGCGAGACCGGCGGTGATCACCAGCGCCAGCGTGGCGTTCGCGACGAGGGCGGCGAGCAGCGCCGCCGTCAGCGGGGCCCGGCGACCCACCATCGCCGAGGAGATCAGTTCCTGCCGTCCGCTCTCCTCCTCGTCGCGGGTGTGCCGTACGACGACGAGCAGGCTCATCACCGCGGCCAGCAGACCGGCGTAGACGCCGATGCGCCAGGCGGTGAGCGCGCCGATCGACTCACCGAGGACGGGGCCGACCATCGCCCGCAGGGAGGTGTTGGTGGCCATCTGGTCCGCCAGGGCGGCGCGTTCGGCCGCCGTGCCGTACAACCCCTTGAGAGTGCCCGGCATCGACAGCACCATCAGGGCGTCGACCGCGACCCAGAGGGGGATCATCACCCGGTCCCTGCGCAGGGCGAACCGCAACAGCGTTCCGGTGCCCGCGAGTTGCCGGGACCCTCCGGCCCGCACGGCGAGGACCGGTGCCGTGGCGGTCACCGGGTCCCCTCTTCCTGAAGCTCGCGGCCGGCCCCGTCCCGCCGGAGCTCGTCCTGGTAGTGCCGCAGGAACAGTTCCTCCAGGGTCGGCGGCGCCGATGTCAGCGAGCGCACGCCGGACTCGCCGAGCGACCGAAGTACGGCGTCGAGTTTGTCGGTGTCGACCTGGAACCGCACCCGGCGGCCCCGCACTTCGAGGTCGTGCACGCCGGGCAGGAGCGCCAGCCCGCCTTCCGGACCCGCCAGCTCGGCGCTGACGCTGGTACGGGTCAGATGGCGCAGGTCACCGAGCGAGCCGCTCTCGACCGTACGGCCCTTGCGGATGATGCTCACCCGGTCGCAGAGTTCCTCGACCTCGCTCAGGATGTGCGAGGACAGCAGGACCGTACGGCCGCGCTCGCGCTCCTCCCGTACGCACCGCTGGAAGACCTCCTCCATGACGGGGTCGAGGCCCGACGTCGGCTCGTCCAGGATCAGCAGGTCGACGTCGGAGGCGAAGGCGGCCACGAGGGCGACCTTCTGCCGGTTCCCCTTGGAGTAGGTGCGCCCCTTCTTGGTCGGGTCCAGTTCGAACCGCTCGACGAGTTCGGCCCGGCGCCGCCGGTCGAGTCCGCCGCGCAGCCGGCCGTACAGGTCGATGACCTCGCCGCCGGAGAGGTTGCGCCACAGGGTGACGTCACCGGGGACGTACGCGACCCCGCGGTGCAGTTCCACCGCGTCCGCCCACGGGTCGCGGCCGAGCACCCGGGCGGTGCCGGAACCGGCGCGCAGCAGGCCCAGCAGGACCCGGATGGTGGTGGACTTGCCGGCGCCGTTCGGGCCCAGGAAGCCATGGACCTCTCCGGCCTCGACCTCCAGATCGAGGCCGTCCAGCGCGTGCGTCGCGCCGAACGACTTGTGCAGTCCGGTTACCTCGATGGCGAGGTTGGCCTTCGTCATGGTTCGGAAGGTACGCTTAATTCAGAAATTTGTGAAGTTAAGGAAGCTCAGAAAGCGTGGGTAGACTCGGCGAAGGTGCCTGACCAGGGGAGATGATCCAGGGATGACGGAGCCGAAGGCGGTGACGCGGGAAGAGTGGGGGCAGCGCGACCCGGAGACGGTCTCGCGGTTCGTGGAGCACTTCGCCGCGCAGCTCGTCGAGGCGGGCGTACCCCGTATGCCGGCCCGGGTCTTCGGCGCGCTGCTCGCCTCCGACGCGGGCACGCTCACCTCCGCCGAACTGGGCGAACAGCTCCAGATCAGTCCCGCCGCGGTGTCCGGCGCGGTGCGTTACCTCGCCCAGGTCCACCTGGTGTCACGAGAGCGGGAGCCGGGCTCGCGACGGGAGCGGTACCGGGTGCACAGCAACCAGTGGTACGAGGCGCTCACCAACCGTGAGGCGCTCATCAAGCGCTGGGAGGACGCCCTGCGGGAGGGCGTCGAGAGCCTCGGCGCCGACACCCCCGCGGGCCGCAGGCTCCAGGAGACCCTGGCCTTCTTCGAGTTCATCGAGGGAGAGGTCGAGTCCATGATGGAACGCTGGCGCGTGCACCGCGACGAGACGTTCGGCCGGGGCTGACCCCGGCGCCCGGCCGACAGTACGTCCCCGTCCAGTGCCGCCAGGGGGCGGCATTCCTCAGCAGCCCTGCCCTTAACGCTCCTTGGTCTCCTCCAGCACCGTCCGCCCCAGCAGCGCATACCGCTCGGGCGCCCTTCGCTTGAGGTACTGCGCGTAGCCGAGGCCCGCCACCGCGACCAGGGCCACCAGCCACGGGGTCGCCTTCAGGATGAGGGAGCCGGACTCGGGGCCTGCGGCGGCGCTCATGTTGGAGACCAGCAGGACCACCACCCCCAGCATCGCGACACCGCCGATCAGCGGCGCGGCGAGGGTCTTGAACCAGTGGCGGCTCTCCGGGTGGTGGGAGCGGAAGTAGACGAGGACCGCGAACGAGCACACGGCCTGCACGATCAGGATCGCCATCGTGCCGAGGATGGCCAGCAGGACGTAAGTGCCGGTGTACGGGTCCTTGCCCGCCGCCCAGAACGCCCCGATCAGGACCGCGCTGACGACCGTCTGCACCAGACCCGCGATGTGCGGCGAGCCGTGCCCCGGGTGGGTGCGTCCCACGGTCCGGCGCAGCGACGGCAGTACGCCCTCGCGGCCCAGCGCGTACATGTAGCGCGCGGCGCAGTTGTGGAAGGCCATGCCGCAGGCCAGCGAGCCGGTGATCATCAGCCACTGCATGACGTCCACGGCCCAGTGCCCGACATAGCGCTCGGTGGGGTTGAAGAAGAGGGCGAGCGGGTTCGACGACGACGCGGCCCTGACGGCCTCCGCCTCGCCGTTGCCGCATATCGCCATCCAGGACACGAAGACGTAGAACACCCCGACGCCCAGGACCGAGATCATCGTCGCCTTGGGGATGATCCGCTTCGGGTCGCGGGACTCCTCGCCGTACATCGCCGTCGACTCGAAGCCGACCCACGACCAGAAGGCGAAGAACAGTCCGAGTCCGGCGCTGGTGCCCTTGAAGGCGTTCACCGGGTCGACCGGCGCGAAGGTGAAACCGTGCGGCCCGCCGCCGTGCAGGGCCACGGACACCGCCATCGCCGCGAGGACGGTCACCTCGGTGGCCAGCAGCACGACCAGCAGCTTCTCGGCGACGTCGATGCCGAACCAGGTACCGGTCGCGTTGATCGCGAGCATCAGCGCCGCGAACGCCCACCACGGAACGTCAACTCCGGTCTGATCCTTGAGCGTTGTCGTGGCGAAGGTGGAGAAGATGCCGATCAGGGCGGGCTCGAAGACCGCGTAGGCGAAGGTCGCCAGCAGTCCCGCCGCCAGGCCGACGGTGCGGCCGAGGCCGTAGGAGATAAAGCCGTAGAAGGCGCCGGTCGAGGTGATGTGCTTCGCCATCGAGGTGAAGCCGACGGAAAAGATTGCCAGGACGACCATTGCGACGAGATATCCGGCGGGAGCCCCGATGCCGTCGCCCGCCGACACCATGAAGGGCACGTTCCCCGTCATGGCCGTGATCGGCGCGGCGGTCGCCACGGCCATGAACACCACGCCGAGCAACCCCACGGCGTTGGGTTTCAGCCGGTGAACCGTGGTCCCGTCGCTCGTCGTCGCGTCCGGGACCAGATCCTCTTGTACTGCCATCGGGTGGCCCCTTCCATGGTGCCGTGATCGTTGCCGTGATCGCGCTGTGCACTGCTGCCGGGGTGGAACTTTGTGGCCCGAATGAGTCGGTCAAGGGTGTCCGGGCGTTAAATGTTTGTCAACCAGACCTTTAGAATTCAGGCCGAACGATCACCGGCCCGGTGCGGGTTCGCGCCCCTGTCGGGCCGCACGGGCACGCGTTCGTCTGCGGGCGGGTTGCGGTTCTTCGCGCAGTTCCCCGCGCCCCTGTCGGTCCCCCACACGTACGCGTTCGTCTGCGGGCGGGTTGTGGTTCTTCGCGCAGTTCCCCGCGCCCCTGTCGGTCCCCCACACGTACGCGTTCGTCTGCGGGCGGGTTGTGGTTCTTCGCGCAGTTCCCCGCGCCC